>NZ_JBWGQW010000048.1:0-10886 GCF_056332225.1 Thermus sp.
GCTGAACCTCCGGGCGGGGCTTCGGGGCAGGCCGGTGAAGCTCCACGACCCTTACGAGGAAGAGGCCTAGCCCCCCTCCTGGTCCCGGGAGAGCTCGGGTAGAATCGCGCTGGGAGGTGGCTTGTGGAATACCGGATTGAGCGGGACACCATGGGCGAGGTGCGGGTGCCAGCAGACCGCTACTGGGGAGCCCAGACCCAGCGCTCCCTGGAGCACTTCCGTATCGGGGCCTGGCGCTTCCGGATGCCCCTCGAGGTCATCCGCGCCTACGGGATGCTGAAAAAGGCCGCCGCCAGAGCCAACCTGGAGCTCGGGGAGCTTCCCGAGGAGATCGCCAGGGCCATCCTCCAGGCGGCGGAGGAGGTGGTCCAGGGGAAGCTGGACGACCACTTCCCCCTGGTGGTCTTCCAGACCGGAAGCGGCACCCAGACCAACATGAACGTCAACGAGGTCATCGCCAACCGGGCCTCGGAGATCCTGGGGAAGCCCCTGGGGAGCAAGTACGTCCACCCCAACGACCACGTGAACCGGGGGCAGAGCTCCAACGACACCTTCCCCACCGCCATGTACGTGGCCGTGGCCCTGGCCCTAAACCAGAGGCTCTACCCGGCGGCGGAAGCCCTCATCCAGACCTTGGAGGAGAAGGCCCGGGCCTTTGACGAGATCGTGAAGATCGGGCGGACCCACCTGATGGACGCCGTGCCCATCACCCTGGGGCAGGAGATCGGCAGCTGGGCGGCCCAGCTCAGGAACACCCTCTCCATGGTGAAGGAGGCGGAAAAGGGCCTCTACCACCTCGCCATCGGGGGCACGGCGGTGGGCACGGGCCTAAACGCCCACCCCCGCTTCGGGGAGCTCGTGGCCAAGTACCTGGCGGAGGAAACCGGGCTTCCCTTTAGGGTGGCGGAAAACCGCTTCGCCGCCCTCGCCGCCCACGACGAGCTCGTCAACGTCATGGGGGCCCTCCGCACCCTGGCCGGGGCCCTGATGAAGGTGGGCAACGACGTCCGCTGGCTGGCCTCGGGGCCCTACGGGGGCATCGGGGAGATCTTCATCCCCGCCAACGAGCCGGGGTCTTCCATCATGCCGGGGAAGGTGAACCCCACCCAGGTGGAGGCCCTCACCATGGTGGTGGTCCGGGTCTTTGGCAACGACCACGCCGTGGCCTTCGCGGGAAGCCAGGGGAACTTCCAGCTCAACGTCTACAAGCCGGTGATGGCCGACGCCGCCCTGGAGTCCATCAAGCTCCTCGCCGAGGCCATGGAGTCCTTCAACGAGCACCTGGCCAAGGGGATTGAGCCCAACCTGGAGCGCATTCAGGAGCACCTGGAGAAGAACCCCATGCTGGCCACCGCCCTCAACAAGGCCATCGGCTACGACAAGGCGGCGGAGGTGGTGAAGAAGGCCCTCAAGGAGAAGAAGACCCTGAAGCAGGCCGCCCTGGAGCTCGGCTACCTCACGGAGGAGGAGTTTGAGCGCATCGTGGTGCCCCTGAAGCTCGCCAAGCCCCACGAGGAAGCCTAGGCGGCGCGGGGCTTTGTGAGAAAGGCCACCCCCCAAGGGGTGGCCTCTTTTATAGTGAGGGGCGGAGGTGAAGTATGCCGTACCCGTTCAAGCTTCCTGACCTAGGCTACCCTTACCAGGCCCTGGAGCCCCACATTGACGCCCAGACCATGGAGATCCACCACCAGAAGCACCACGGGGGCTACGTGAATAACCTCAACGCCGCCCTGGAAAAGCACCCCTACCTCCACGGGGCGGAGGTGGAGGTCCTCCTGCGCCACCTCGCCGCCCTCCCCGCCGACATCCAGGCCGCCGTGCGCAACAACGGGGGCGGCCACCTGAACCACAGCCTCTTCTGGAAGCTCCTCACCCCGGGAGGGGCCAAGGAGCCCGTGGGGGAGCTGAAGAAGGCCATTGACGAAGAGTTCGGGGGCTTCCAGGCCCTCAAGGAGAGGCTCACCCAGGCGGCCATGGGCCGCTTCGGCTCGGGCTGGGCCTGGCTGGTGAAGGACCCCTTCGGCAAGCTCCACGTCCTCTCCACCCCCAACCAGGACAACCCCGTGATGGAGGGCTTCACCCCCATCGTGGGCATTGACGTCTGGGAGCACGCCTACTACCTCAAGTACCAGAACCGCCGGGCCGACTACCTCCAGGCCATCTGGAACGTCCTCAACTGGGACGTGGCCGAGGAGTTCTTCAAAAAGGCCTAGCCATAGCGCAACCCAGGGCCCCTACGGGGGGGCGAGGAGCCGCCCCACCGCCCGCTCCAAGGCCAAGACCGCTTCCCTGAGGCGCCACGCCCCCCTATCCCGCACCCCGGCGGGGTTGGAGATGGCCCTAAGCTCCGCTCCTCTAACCCCCAAGGCCAGGCAGGCCCGGGCGAAGGCCGCCCCCTCCATGTTCTCCAAGGCGGCCCCCCACCTCCGGGCCAAGGCCCGGGCCTCCTCAGGGCCCTCCGAGACCAGGTCCCGGGTGAGGCCCACGGCCACCCTCAGGCCAAGCCTCTGGGCGAGGGCCCCGGTGAGGCCGGGGTCCAGGGGAAAGCGGTTGTAGTAGCGCCTTTCCCCAAGCTCCAAGGCGGGAAAGCCCAAGGGCTTCAGGCCCTCCTTCAGGCCGAGGTCGGCCTCCACCTCCTCCCCCACCAGGACCGCCTCCCCCAAGGGGGGCCCCCCGGGGTAGGCCCCGGCGAGGCCGAAGAGGAGGGCCCTTTCCACGGGGTTTCTCGCGGCGTAGGCCGCGAGGGCCATGGCGGCGTTCACCTTGCCGATCCCCGTTTCCAGATAGACGAACCCCTCCCCCTTAAGGCCCTTCCAGGCGAGGAAGGCGAAGGGTTCCCCCTGCAAAAAGGGGGCCTCGAGGCGGGTGGGGGAAAGGAGGAGCCACACTACTCCACCACCCTAAACCCCAGGGCCTCGGCCCGCTCCACGAAGAACTGGATGTTCTCCGCCTTCACCTCCCCCCCGAGGCTCTTCCGGTCAAAGGCCTCCTCCGCCGCCAGGATCATGGTCTCGGCCAGGCAGGCGGGGACCTGGTCCGGGGCCCCGAAGTGGAGGTCCAGGGTGGCCCGCGCCTCCCCGGGAAGCCGCACCACGCCCCCCGGGATCACCCGCACCCCCGGCACCTCCCGGACCGAGGGGTGCACGTCCGGGGGCACCCCCTCGTCGTAGATCCAGGCCCCGGGCTTCACGTGCTCGGGGTAGATCACCGGGGCGGGGTCGCTGGTGGCGGTGAAGACCAGGTCCGCCTCCCGGATGGCGGCGATCTCCGTGGTGGCCAGGATCTCGGGGACTTCCCCTTTCCTTTCCAGGTTCCTCCGGAGGCTTTCCGCCGCCCTTTCCAGGCGCTTTGGGTCCCGCCCCACCAGGACGAGCTTTCCCACGTAGGGGGCGATCTGGCGGGCGATGCCGAAGGCCACCACCCCGTTCGCCCCCACCACCGCCGCCGTGACCCCTTTGAGGTCCTTGCCGCTTTGGGCGAAGTGGGCGAGGATCCTGGGGATGGCCGCTTTAACGGTGCCTGCGGTGTAGGCCCCGCCATTGGTCACCTCAATGCCGGGCACGGCCTCCTGCACCCTTTTCCCCTTCTCCCCCACCACGCTCCAGAAGGCCCCGAGGCCCACCACCGTGGCCCCGAGCTCCTTGGCGAGCCGCGCCCCCTGGACGGCCCGCCGCACGGCGAGCTCGGGCTTGGCCTTGATCTGGTGGGGCAGGAGGGGGGCGGAGATGAGGTGGCAGAGGACCTCCCGCCCGTCCGCCGTCCTCACCCCCCGCACCTCCCCCACCTTCATGGGCCGGAAGCGCTCGGCGAGGCGCTCTATCCATTCCCGCTTGAGGAGGCCGAGGCGCACCAGGGGCCTGAGCCAGCGGAAGCGGGGGCTCTGCCAGAGGTCCTCCAGGGTCAGGGGGTGGATGAGGAAGGCGCAGACCACCTGCTTTCCTGAGGGAAGCGGCAGGGGCTCGCCGAGCCTGGGCTCGGTGCCCTCGAGGATCCGCCCCAGGTTCTCCTTGTAGCGCCAGAGGGCGAGGAGGAAGAGGGCAAGGGCGGAAAGCTTTTCCCCAAGGCCAAACCCCCCGAAGAGCGTCACCCCCAAAAGCCCCAGGGGAAGCCCCAAGGCGGCCAAGGAGGCGTAGCCGGTGAGGGCGTAGAGGGCGAGGCCCAGGGCCACGGGGACGAGGCCCAGGGCAGGCGGCAGGGGAAGGCCGGAAAGGATTCCGAGGAGGACCCCCGCCCCCTTGGCCCTTAAGGGCCAGGGGTCCCGGAGGAAAAGGGGGTAGAGGTGGCCTAGATATGCCGCCACCCCCAAGGCGAGGAGCCCGGCGAGGTCCAACCCCAAAGCCCGCCCCAGGAGAAGGGGCAGGTAGCCCTTGAGGAAGTCCAGGAGAAAGGAGAGGAGGAGGAGGCCCAGGCCCAGGCGCCTAAGGGCGCTTTCCAGGCCCAGGGTGTAGGGGCTCGCCGTGCGCAGGTCCACCCCGCGCCGCCTGGCGAGCCAGTGCCCGAGAGGCAGGGCCCCCACGAGGTAGGCGAGGGGAAGGAGAAGCGCCGTCATCGCAGGTAGTTTAGCCCGTACACCGTCCCCCCGGTGAGGAGGAGGACGAGGACCCCCGCCGCCACCACCCCCAAGGAGATGGCCAGGAGGGCGTAGCGCCGCCTAAGGCCCAGGACCACGGCCAAAACGCTTCCGCTCCAAGCCCCGGTGCCGGGAAGGGGGACGGCCACGAAAAGGAAGAGGCCCAAGGCCCCCAGGCGCTGGACCTGCTCCTCTCCCCTAAGCCGGACCCGGGCCTCGAGGGCCTGCCAGGCCCGCGCCAGGAGAGGGACGCGGGTGGCGAGGTCCAGAACCCAGGGAAGGAGGGCCAAGGCGAGGGGGGCCACCAGCAGGTTTCCCAGGAGGGCCAGGGAAAAGGCCTCCCAGAGGGAAAGCCCCAGGGCCACCCCCAGGGGAATGGCCCCCCTGAGCTCCGCCACCGGGAGGACCGCCACCAGGAGGACGTAAAGTTGCGGCGGGATCGGGTTCATCTTCATCGGAAAGGGCGCCGGAGCCTGGCCCGGCGCCCCCTCCCCGGCCCTTAGGCCCGGGCCGCCTTGGCCCTCGCTACCAGCTCGGCGAAAGCCTGGGGCTCCCGCACCGCGAGGTCCGCCAGGTTCTTCCGGTCCACCTCAATCCCCGCCTTCTTCAGCCCGTGGATGAAGGTGGAGTAGCTCATCCCGTGCTGGCGGCAGGCGGCGTTGATGCGCACGATCCAGAGCCTGCGGAAGTCCCGCTTCTTCCGCTTGCGGTGGGCGTAGGCGTAGTTGCCCGCGGCGAAGAGGGTTTCCCGGGCCTTGCGGAAGCTCTTGGAGCGGAGGCCCCAGTACCCCTTGGCCAGCTTCAGGATCTTCTTGTGCTTCCTGCGGCGGACAAATCCGGTCTTGGCGCGCGGCATCCTCTACCTCCTCACTCGTAAGGGAGGAGAAGCTTGATCCGCTCCGCCTCCGGCTTGGCCAGGACGAACTTCCGCCCCTTCTGGCGGATCTCCTTCCCGGACTTCTGCCAGTTGAGGTGCCGCTTCCCCGTCTTCATGGCCACCACCTTGCCCGAAGCGGTGATCTTGACCCGCTTCTTGGCGCCCTTGTGGGTCTTCATCTTCGGCATAAGCCTCCTCCGCTTTGGGAAGCGCCCCCGAAGGGGTCTTGGGTGCTCCCCAAAGCCCTCCCACTATACCAGAGGGGGCTTCCTCGGTCTAGGCCGACACCTTGGCCGGGGCCAGGAGCATGTTCATGTCCCGGCCGAGGATCTCGGGCTTCATCTCCACCACTGCCATCCCCTTGAGGTCCTCGGCCACCCGCTCTAGAAGCCTCTCCCCGAGCTCGGGGTGGGCCATCTCCCGCCCCCGGAACATGATGGTCACCTTGACCTTGTGGCCCTCCTCCAGAAAGCGCTTGATATGGCCCAGCTTGGTCCGATAGTCGTGCTCGTCAATCTTCACCCGGAACTTGATGGACTTGACCTCGGTGCGCTTGGCCTTCTTCCGGGCCTCCTTCTCCGCCACCTGCTGCTCGTAGCGCCACTTGGAGTAGTCCATGATGCGGGCCACGGGCGGATCGGCGGTGGGGCCCACCAGGACCAGGTCCAGGTCCTGCTCCTGGGCGAGCCGAAGGGCCTCCCGGGTGTCCATGATGCCGAGCTGCTGTCCATCGGGGCCGATGACCCTTACCTGTTTGGCGCGTATGCGTTCGTTCGTCAGGTACTCCTTTATCTACACCACCTCCTAGCCCGCCAAGCCCTTTCGCCGAAGTTTGCGGGCTAAGGGGAGTGTAGCAGGAAAAGGCCCTCGGCTACAATGGGGGCATGGTCCAGGTGGAAAGAGGCCGCGTGGCCACGATCTTCCTCAACGACCCCGAGCGGCGCAACCCCCTCTCCCCGGGAATGGTGGAAGGGCTCCTAAAGGCCTTAGACGCGCTGGAGGAAGACCCCGAGGTGCGGGCGGTGGTCCTCACGGGAAGGGGCAAGGCCTTCAGCGCCGGGGCGGACCTCGCCTTTCTGGAAAGGGTCACGGAGCTCGGCGCCGAGGAGAACTACCGCCACTCCCTTTCCCTCATGCGCCTCTTCCACCGCCTCTACACCTACCCCAAGCCCACGGTGGCCGCGGTGAACGGAGTGGCGGTGGCCGGGGGGGCGGGGCTCGCCACCGCCTGCGACCTGGTGGTCATGGACCGAGAAGCCCAAATCGGCTACACCGAGGTGAAGATCGGCTTCGTGGCCGCCTTGGTCTCGGTGATCCTCTCCCGGGCCGTGGGGGAGAAGGCCGCCAAGGACCTCCTCCTCACGGGAAGGCTCGTGGGGGCGGAGGAGGCCAAGGCCCTGGGCCTCGTGAACCGCGTGGCCCCTCCGGGGAGGGCCCTGGAGGAGGCGGTGGCCCTGGCGGAGGAGGTGGCGAAGAACGCCCCCACCTCCCTTCGCCTCACCAAGGAGCTCCTCCTCGCCCTGCCGGGGATGGGCCTCGAGGACGGCTTCCGCCTAGCCGCCCTCGCCAACGCCTGGGTGCGGGAGACCGGGGACCTGAAGGAGGGCATCCGGGCCTTCTTTGAGAAACGGCCGCCCAAGTTCTAGACTCTCCTTATGGGCCTCGTCCCCGAGTGCTTCATCACCGAGATCGTGGAGCGGGACCTCAAGGAGGGAAAGTACCCCAAGCTCCTCACCCGCTTCCCCCCGGAGCCCAACGGCTACCTCCACATCGGCCACGCCCGGAGCATCGTCTTAAACTTCGGCCTGGCCCAGGACTACGGCGGGGAGTGCAACCTGCGCTTTGACGACACCAACCCCGAGACCGAGAAGGAGGAGTACGCCCGGGCCATTGAGGAGGACGTGCGCTGGCTCGGCTTCACCCCGAGCCGGGTCCTCTACGCCTCGGACTACTTTGAGACCATGTACCAATGCGCCCTGGCCCTCATCCAGGAGGGCAAGGCCTACGTGGACGACCTCCCCGAGGAGGAGATGAGCGCCTTAAGGGCCGAGGGGAAACCAAGCCCCTACCGGGAACGGAGCGTGGAGGAGAACCTGGAGCTCTTTGAGAGGATGCGCCGGGGGGAGTTCCCCACGGGAAGCCGGGTCCTTAGGGCCAAGATTGACCCCGCCCACCCCAACTTCAAGCTCCGCGACCCCGTGCTCTACCGCATCGTCCACGCCCCCCACTACCACGCCGGGGACCGGTGGGTGGTCTACCCCATGTACGACTTCGCCCACCCCCTGGAGGACTTCATTGAGGGGGTCACCCACTCCCTCTGCACCCTGGAGTTTGAGAACAACCGGGCGGTCTACGACTGGGTCATTGAAAACCTCAAGGGGAAGTGCGGCCTGCCCACCTCCCCCAGACCCCACCAGTACGAGTTCGCCCGGCTGGACCTAAGCCACACCGTGCTCTCCAAGAGGAAGCTCATCAAGCTGGTGGAAGGGGGGTATGTGTGGGGCTGGGACGACCCCAGGCTTCCTACCCTAAGGGCCTTGAGGCGGAGGGGGGTGCGGCCCGAGGCCATCGTGGAGTTCGTGCGCAAGACGGGGATCTCCCGCAACGAGGCCCAGATAGCCATGGACCTCTTTGAGGAGGTGGTGCGGGACGACCTGAACCCCATCGCCCCCCGGGTCTTAGGCGTGGTGGACCCCTTGAAGGTGGTCCTCACCAACTACGAGGGGGAGGAGTGGCTTCAGGCCCCCTACTGGCCCCGGGACATCCCCAAGGAGGGAAGCCGCCCCCTCCCCTTCTCCCCGGAGCTCTATATTGAGCGCACGGACTTTAGCCTTCACCCCCCCAAGGGCTGGAAGCGCCTCGCCCCGGGGCAGAGGGTGCGCCTCCGGCACGCCTACGTGGTGGAGCTCGAGGACGTGGTGGAAGAAGGGGGCGAGGTGAAGCTCCTCAAGGTAAGGATCGTCCCCGGCACCTTAGGGGCGAACCCCGAGGACGGGGTCAGGCCCAAGGGGGTGATCCACTGGGTCTCGGCCCGCCACGCCCTCCCCGTGGAGTTTAGGCTCTACGGCCGCCTCTTCCGCACCCCTGACCCCGAGGAGGGCGGGGACTTCCTGCAAAACCTCAACCCCGAGGCCCTTTTGGTGAAGCGGGGCTTCCTTGAGCCCAGCGTGGCCAAGGACCCCGAGGACACCCGCTACCAGCTGGAGCGCCTCGGCTACTTCTGGCGGGACCCGGTGGACTCTAGGCCCGAGGCCCTGGTGATGAACCGCATCGTGCCCCTGAAGGAGGGGTACCGGGCCTAAAGCCCTACGCTCACGCCCAAGGCCCCGCCCAGGCCGAAGGCCCGGACCGGGGCCAGGTAGTAGACGGGATGGAGCTCCAGGTAGACCCCGAGGAGGGGCAGGGGAAGGTTGAGCCAGGTGCCCAACACCGCCCGCACGCCCCCTTGCCCCGCCCCGTCCCGGGGAAAGGAGAGGGCCCGCCTGGTGCCGTAGAAGCCCCCCAGGCCCAGGTAGAGGTCCGTGAGGGGGACCTTGAAGAGGAGGTCCGCCCCGCCCCCCAGGGCCTCGAGGCCCGCCCCCCCGTAGGCCCGCCCGTCCAAAAGGAGGGGGACGAGGGGGAAGCGCACCCCGGCCTGAAGCCCGAAGGGGCTGCCCGCGCTGAACTCGGCCCGCTGGGCCACGCCGAAGGCCAAGACCAGGAAAAGCGCCGCCCAAACCCTACGCACGCCGCACCTCCTTGAGAAGGTCCTCCACCTTGGCCACCTGCGCCCGGTGGGTCCCGGGCCGATAGTCCACCATCACCGCTTCCACGCGAAGCATCCTGAGGGCCCTCAAGAAAGCCTCCTTCAGGGCCCAGCCCTCCAAGGCGCTCACCCGCATCCCCAGGTGGGGGTGGTGGGCCAGGAAGGCCTCGGCCAGCTCCCGGCTCGTCCAGATCCCGGAAAGCCTCTCCCCCAAGGCCTCCACCACCAGGTGCTCCCCGGGCTCCCCCTCCAGCACGTACCAGGTCCCGGAAAGGTCGGGCGCCACCCGCTCATAATACCCTCGTGCGCCTGGACCGGTACCTGGTGGAGAGGGGCCTCGCGGAAAGCCGGGAGAAGGCCAAGCGCCTGATCCAGGAGGGCAGGGTGCGGGTGGGAGGAAGGGTGGTAAAGAAGCCCGCCCACCCCGTGCCCCAAGACGCCCCCGTGGAGCTTCTCGCGGAGGAGCGCTACGTGGGCCGGGGGGCCTACAAACTCCTCGGGGCCCTGGAGGCCTTTCCCGTGGAGCCCAGGGGAAAGCTCTGCGCCGACCTCGGGGCGGGCACCGGGGGGTTCACGCAGGTGCTCCTGGAGGGAGGGGCGAGGCGGGTCTACGCCGTGGACGTGGGGCGGGGCCAGCTCCACCCCCGCCTCCGGGAAGACCCCCGGGTGGTGGCCCTGGAGGAACAGGACGCCCGCACCCTGGTCCTGCCCGAGCCCGTGGACCTGGTGGTGATGGACGTCGCCTTCATCTCCTCCACCCTCCTCCTTCCCAAGGTGCTGGAGCTCCTAAGGCCAAAAGGGGAGGCCCTGGTCCTGGTCAAGCCCCAGTTTGAGCTCGGGCCCAAAGCCCACAAGGGGGTGGTGCGGGAGGAGGCCAAGCGGCAAGAGGCCCTGAGGCGGGTGCGGGAAAAGGCCAGGGAGCTTGGCTTCCAGGTCCTGGGGGAAAGGCAAAGCCCCCTCCCGGGGAAGGAGGGGAACCTGGAGTACTGGCTTTGGCTCAGGCGCCCTTGAGCCACTCCTCGGCGATCTGCACGGCGTTTAAGGCGGCCCCCTTCAGGAGCTGGTCCCCCACCACGAAGAAGTCCAGGCCGTTCTCAAAGGCGAGGCTTTTCCGGATCCTTCCCACCTCCACGTCCCACTTGCCGCTCGCGGTGAGGGGCATGGGGTAGCGCTTGGCCTCGGGCTCGTCCACCACCTCCACCCCCGGGGCCTCCCTCAGGACCTCCCGGGCCGCCTCCGGGGTCACGGGGCGGGCGAACTCCACGCTCACCGCCTCGGCGTGGGCCCTTAGGGTGGGCACCCGCACCGCCGTGGCGCCGATCCTGATGGAGTCGTCCCCGAAGATCTTGTGGGTCTCCCAGACCACCTTCATCTCCTCGCGGGTGTAGCCGTTCTCCTGGAAGGCGTCTATGTGGGGGATGACGTTGAAGGGGAGGGGGTGGGCGAAGGCCTCCGCCTTGGGGGCTTCCCCGTGGAGGAAGCGGTGGGTCTCCCGGAGGAGCTCCTCCATGGCCTTGGCCCCGGCGCCTGAAGCCGCCTGGTAGGTGGCCACCACGACCCGCTTGGCGCGGAAGGCCCGGTGCAGGGGCCAAAGGGCCATGGCCAGGATGGCGGTGGTGCAGTTGGGGTTGGCGATGATCCCCCGGTGCTGGAAGATCTTTTCCCGATTCACCTCGGGGACCACCAGGGGCACC
>NZ_JBWGQW010000049.1:0-10880 GCF_056332225.1 Thermus sp.
CTGGCTCATCGCCCACTACATCAAGCGGTGCCTCCTCCTGGAGGCCTGCCCGAAGGAGGTGGTGAATGCAGAGGTCTATTGAAGCGAAACCCCCGTGGCCCTGGGCCTTGGGGCTAGGCCTTTACGCCTCGGCCTTTCTCCTGGGGGCCCCGGCCGCCTACTTCCCCTTCGCCTTCTTCCTCCTCCTTTCCCTGGGGGCTCTCCTGGTCCTCCTCCTCCACAACGCCCTCTCAAGCCGCTGGGGCCTTCCCTTGGAACCCTACCTCTACCCCTTGGCCCGCCTCCTGCCCCTGATGGGCCTTTGGGGCCTCCCCTTCTTCTTCTTCCTCCCGGAGCTCTTCCCCTGGGCGAGGCCGGGGGCCAGCCTGGACCCCGTCCTTGCCCACCGGAGCCCCTACCTGAACGCCCCCTTCATGCTCCTGCGCTACGTCCTCTTCTTCGCCCTCTTCTCCTGGGTGCTCCTCAAGCTCAGACCCGGGGAGCACCGGGCCGAGGTGGGGGCCTGGGGGCTCCCCCTGGTCTTCGTGGCGGGCACCTTCCTCTCCTTTGACCTCTTCAAGAGCCTCGAGGCCCACTTCTACTCCGCCTCCTACGGGCCCATCCTCCTCCTTTCCGCCGCCATCCTGGCCCTGGCCGTGAGCGTGGCCCTCGCGGCGAGGCAGGGCACGGCCGCCCTTCTCGGCCAAGCCCAGAACCACACCAACCTCCTCCTCGCCCTCTCCATCGTCTGGATCTACCTGGAGGCCACCACCCTCATCATCGTCTGGGGAGCGGACTTCCCCCACGAGGTGGAGTTCTACCTGAAGCGCCTCCAGGGGCCTTGGGCCGGGGTGGCCGTCCTCTGGGGGGTGGGGGGGTTCTTCCTTCCCTTCCTCTACCTCCTCACCAACCTGCCCAAGCGGGAGGCCCGCTACCTCCTGCCCGCCGCCCTTTGGGTGGCCCTCTTCCGCCTGGTCCACCTCGCCTGGTACCTCCTCCCCGCCTTGGGCCAGGGCCTCGGGGTGGGGGAGGTCTTGGGCTTCTTGGGGCTCGGCCTCCTCTTCGCCGCCCGCCTCCGGGGGTAGGGGCATTTGCACCTACCTTCACGAGCCTCCCGGGTCCACCCTAGGGATAGGGGTACGCGGTGGGCGTACCCGGGAGGTGGAAGATGACGAGGGTTCTGGTCTTAGGCGGTGGCTCCGGCGGCCTGGTGGCGGCCAACAAGGTGAAGCGGCTTCTCGGCAAGGAGGTGGAGGTCACCCTGGTGGACCGGAACACCCACCACGAGTTCATGCCCGCCTACCCCTGGGTGGCCTTCGGTATGCGGGAGCCCGAGGAGATCCGCCGCCCTCTAGCCAACCTGGAGCGGCGGGGCATCCGGTACCTCCAGGCCACGGTGGAGGCCCTGGACCCGGAGAGGAACCGGGTGAAGACCACCGCCGGGGAGCTCGCCTACGACTACCTCATCGTCTCCTTGGGGGCCGAGGCCCTGCCCTCCCCGGCCCAGGACGGCCATGCCCCCTGGAGCCTGGCGGGGGCCCTCAGGCTTCGGGAGGCCCTGAAGGGCTTTAAGGGCGGGAGGGTGGTGGTGGGGGTCTCCTCCCCCTACTACCCCTGCCCCCCGGCCCCTTACGAGGTGGCCGGGCAGATGGAGTTCGCCCTCAAGGTGAAGGGCATCCGGGCAAAGAGCACCGTGGAGGTCTTCCACCTGAACCCCGCGCCCCTCGCGGGGATGGGCCCGGTGATCTCGGGGAAGGTCTTGGAGATCCTGAAGTCCAAGGGCATCGCCTTCCACGGGGAGTTTGAGCCGGTAGCCTTTGAGGGGGGGAAGGTTAAGGCCAAGGACGGGCGGGAGCTTTCCTACGATCTCCTCGTCCTGGTGCCTCCCTTCGCCCCCAACCGGGTGGTGCGGGAAAGCCCCCTCGCCGGGCCCCAGGGCTTCCCCGAGGTGGACCGCACCACCTTCCGCTCCCCGAGGTTCCCCAACGTCTTCGTCATCGGGGACGCGGTGAACCCCGCCCTCATGCTTCCCCCCGCCGGGGTGGTGGCCCACTTCCAGGGGGAGTACGTGGCCGGGGTCATCGCCTCGGACCTCAAGGGGGCCTACATCGGCGAGCCCTTCAACCCCGTGGCCATGTGCATCATGGACTTCGGCGACAACGCCCTCCTGCCCCAGTGCTCCTTTGACCGGGTGCTCTCTGGGACGGGGATGCCCTCCTGCGGGGTCATGGCCGTGGGCAAGTGGGTTCGGGTGACCAAGATGCTCTTTGAGGGCTTCTGGTTCGCCACCCTCATTGAGTAGGAGGTGAGCATGGAAACCGCCCTCAGCGTGGAAGCGCGCCTCGCCCGCCTGGAAGAGGTGCTGGAGAAGAGCGGCCTCGGCCTCCTGGCCCAGATGGGGGTGGGGGAGACCCTGGCCGAGAACCTGGGCCTCCTCATGGACCCCAAGAACCTGCAGCTCGTCTCCCTCCTGGCCCGCTTCCTGGACCAGGCGGAGGCCCTGGAGAAGCTCGCCGAGACCCTGGAGAAGTTGGACAAGTCTGGGGCTTTAGCCTTCCTGGGGCACCTCTCGGAGAACTTCGGGGAAGGCCTGGGGATGCTCATGGAGCCCCAGCTCCTCCGCCTCGTTTCCCACGGGGCGAACGTCTTGGACATCCTCTCCCGCATTGAGCCCGCCGCGGTGGGCATGATGGCCGGGGCCCTAGAGAAGGGCCTCGCCGAGACCTTCACCCCCGAGGCGATGCAGGACCCGCCCCGGGTGGGCCTCGGCGGGCTCTTCAAGCAGCTTGCCGACCCCGAGGTGCAGAGGGCCCTGGGGGTGCTTTTCCTCCTCCTGAAGGCCCTGGGCAAGGCTTTCGGCCACATGAGCGAGGAGAGGAGAGCCCTCGAGGCCCTCATGGCCAAGATGATGCCCAGGAAGTAGCTCGGTTGGGGCCCCCGTTGCGGAGGAAGCCGGGGTGGGGCGCTACCCGGTCCCGCCCCGCCTCCTTGGCCCGGAGGAGGGCGTAGTCGGCCTTGAGGATCCAGTCCCAAAGCTCCTCTGGGCCCTCCGGCACCCTTCCCCCCGCCACCCCGGCGGAGAGGGTGAGGGGGTGGGGAATAGGGGGCACTCGCTCGGCCCGGAAGGGCTCCCGGATGCGCTCCACCACCTCCTTGGCCGCCTCCTTGTCGGCCCCAAAGAGGACGAGGAGGAACTCCTCCCCGCCATACCGCGCCGCCAGGTCCTCCTTGCGCACGCTGGCCTTCAGGATGCGCCCGAGGCGCCTCAGCACCTCGTCTCCCACGGGGTGGCCGTAGGTGTCGTTCACCCGCTTGAAGCGGTCTATGTCCAGCATGACCGCGCTCACCGGGGCCTGGTAGCGCCGGGAAAGGGCGAGGAGCTTGGGAAGCTCCGCCTCGAGGCCCCGGCGGTTCAAGAGGCCGGTAAGGGGGGAAGGCCCCACTCCGCCTGGCGCAAGCGCTCCCCCAAAAGGGAAAGGAAGCTTTCCGGCACCTCTTGCAGGAGAAGCCCAACATAGGGAACCACGAGCCCGGTTGTTTACCCCGGCGGGGGCATCTCCGCCAGGGCCTCGAGGGCCTCCCGCAAGACCTCAATCCCCTTCAAGAACTCCTCCACCTCCACGTGCTCGTAAGGGGTGTGGTCCAGGGTGGAATCCCCAGGGCCGTAGGCCACCATGGGCACCTTCCAGTGGGGGGCGAGGACGTTCATGTCGCTGGTGCCGGTCTTCAGCTTGAAGACGGGCCTCCCCCCGGCCTTGCGGATGGCCTGGCGGAGGGCCCGGGTGAGGGGGGTGTCCTTGGGCCCCTGGTAGGGGACCTCCCGGCCGAAGAACTCTAGCTCTATGGTGGGGGGAGCGTAGGCGCTGAGGTGGCGGATGGCCTCCTCGGGAGGAAGCCTTGGGGGAAGCCTCAGGTCAAAGAACATCTCCGCCACCTGCTTGAGTTCCGCGGGGTGGACCCTAAAGTCGCGGAGGGTGTACTGCACCTGGTCAAAGGGGCGCTGGCCCACGTTCATGGCCTCGGCCCAGGCCTTGATGGCCACGAAGTAGCTGATGAGCTCCTCGGCGGCGTTGGGCTCGTGGTGGGCCGAGTGGAAGTGGTCCTTCTCCCGCCGGGCCTTCACCAAGAGCCTCCCCTTATAGCCCAGGGTGATCCCCTCCCAGCCCGAAGGCTCGCCGATGACCGCGTAGTAGGGCTTAAGCCTTGGGGCCACGAACCGGGCCCCCTTGGAGCTTGGGGCCTCCTCCTCCGTGGCCCCCACGAGGTGCACGGTGAGGCGCTTTTTCGCCTTTTCCGAAAGCCCCGCCGCGGCGAAGACCATGGCCACGAAGGGCCCCTTGGCGTCCACCGCCCCCCGGCCGAAGAGCCTGCTCCCTTCCAGGCGCACGGGGATCTGGCCGGGCACGGTGTCGATGTGCCCCAGGAGGACCACCTGGAGGGGGCCTTCCCCCACCTGGCCCCGGGCGTTGTCCGCCTCGTCCACGAAGCCCTTTAGGCCCAGGCGCGTCATGCCCTCGGCCAGGTACTCGGCCACGGGCCGCTCCTCCCCGGAAGGGGAGGGGATCTCCAGGGCCCCCTTTAGGAACTCAACGGGATCCAAGGCGCTTCCGCTCATAGGTTTCCTTGCTCCAGCCCACGTCCTTTAGGATGGCAAGGAGGGTCCCAGGCCTTAAGGTCTCCCCCGGGTGCACGGGTACCGTGGTGGCCCGGCCGTCGGGGTGCCGAAGCCGTACGTGGCTTCCCCGGACCCGCACCACCCGAAACCCCTCCTCCTCCAGGAGCCGCACGAGCTCCTGGCCGGTGATGGGAATGAGGCGGGGGCTCACGCCGCTTCAATTTCCAGCTCGCCCTCCAGGCCTACGACTTCCGCCTTCTCCTCTTCCAAGGACACGGCGATGGCTTCCTGCAGGCGCTGGAGGAGCTCCTCAAAGCTTTGGGCCTGGGTGTGGGCGTGCAGCTCGGGCACGTGGGCCACGAAGTAGCCCTCCTCGTCCCGCTCCACCACCACGCGGTAACGCTGCCTCATCCTCCTATGCTAGCACCGCCCTTACCGCCTCCACCACCCGCTCCAGGTCCTCCCTTTCAATGACCAAAGGCGGCAGGAAGCGGATCACCGTGGGGCCCGCCTGCAGGGTGAGGACGCGGTGCTCCTTCTCCAGCCTTTGGATGTAGGGGGCCGCCTTCTCCTTGAGCTCCAGGCCCACCATGAGGCCCAGGCCCCGCACCTCCCGGATCTTGGGGGAGGGAATCTCCCTAAGCCTTTCCATGAACCAGGGCCCAAGCTCCGCCGCCCTCTCCCAGAGCCTGGTGCGCTCCAGGTAGCGGATGGCGGCTACCCCGGCGGCCATGGCCAAGGGGTTCCCCCCGAAGGTGGTGCCGTGCCCGCCCTTGGGCATGCTCTGCGCCACCTCCTCCCGCATCACCGCGGCCCCCAAGGGCACCCCGCCCCCCAGGGCCTTGGCCAGGGTGAGGATGTCGGGGACGATGCCGAAGTGCTCAAAGGCGAAGCGGCGGCCCGTGCGGCCCATCCCGGTCTGGATCTCGTCCAGGATGAGGAGGGCCCCCCTCTCCCGGGTGATCTCCCGGGCGGCCTCTAAGAACTCCCGCGTGGCCGGGCGCACGCCCCCTTCCCCTTGCACGGGCTCGAGGATCACCGCCGCCGTCTCCTCGTCCACGGCCCGCCTCAGGGCCTCCACGTCGTTGTAGGGGACGAACTCCACGGGCCCCACCAGGGGCAAAAAAGGCTCCCGGTACTTGGGCTCCCAGGTGACGGAGAGGCTTCCCATGGTCCTCCCCGAGAAGCCCCGCATGGCGGCCACGAACTTCTTCCTGCCCGTGTGGGCCCGGGCGAACTTGAGGGCGGCCTCGTTGGCCTCGGTGCCGGAGTTCACCGGGAAGACCCGGTTGAGCTCCGGGGGGAGGATGGCGGTGAGGGCCCGGTAGAACTCCCCCCGCATGGGGGTGGGGAGGGTCTGGGGCATGGCCATGAGGGTCTCGGCCTGCCGCTTCACCGCCTCCACCACCTCGGGGTTGCCGTGGCCCAGGTTGGCCACCCCGTACCCGCCCACGCAGTCTATGTACTCGTTCCCCTCGGCGTCCCAGACCTTCGCGCCCTGGCCCCGGACGAGGAGGAGGTCGTGCTTGGTGTAGACCCCGGTGTCCAGGGTCTTCTCCGCCTCCAAGAGGGCCCGCCAGCCTTCCTTCACCGCGCGTTCCACCTGGCACCTCCCCATTAAAGAAAAGGCCCGGGGCCTGCCCGGGAAGCGCCGCTTCCCAGGCCCCTTCAGGTTTTCCCCCGGGACCTCATGTCCTTAAGGCTAGGGCCATCGCCCCGGGGTGTCAACCTTGGTAGCATGGAGCCATGGCAAGGTGGGTGGCGCTTCTTGCCCTTCTCTCCCTGGCCCAGGGCCAGTCCTTTTTCGGCCTTAGCGCGGTGGACCGGAGCGTCTTCAGCTTGGGTGGAGCCCTTTTTGGCGGGGTGTGGGGGCGGGTGGGGGTGGACCACAACCTGGAATACAGCGCCCACCTCTACCTGCGCCGGGGGGGGACCGTGAACCTCTTGTTCCCCTTGTTCCCCCTTTGGGGCTCGCCTGGGGCCTACTACCTGGGCCTGGGGGTGGAGGGGGGGCCGGTGCGCCCTTCGGCGCTTTTGGGCCTCGAGGCCTTCCTGGGGGAGTCCTTCGCCCTCTTCCTGGAAGGCCTGGCTCCCCTCTACGGCCTGCGCCCGCGTGGGGGCCACTTCGGCCTCGGCCTCCGCTACTACCCCTCGGGGCGGGAGGCCTTCACCCCCTCCCTTGACCCCCAAGGCCGCTTCCGCCTCTATGTGCCCGTCCCCACGGGCCGGCCTCTGACCCCGGCCCTGGCCTACGAGGGGGAGGGCTACGCCCTCTGGCTTGGAGGGTGGGCTTTTTGGGTCTTCGGCGCCCTCTTTCCCGCCCTGGGGGCCCAGGCCTACCTGGGGGACGCCTTCTTGGGCCTGGGGGTGGGCTACCTTGCGGGAGACGCCTGGATGGCCTTTCCCTACCTGGGCTACCGCTTTCCCCTGGGGGAGGGGGTGGAGGGCCAGGTCCGGCTGCAGGCGCCCTTCCGCCTCTCGGCAAGTAGGGGGGCGGGGGACGTGTTCGGCTTCTTGGGCAATCTCCTGGGCTTTTCCCTGGCCTTCGCTCTTTAAAATGGCCCCGTGCGCGCCTATGTGGGCCTGGGGAGCAACCTGGGGGACCGGGCGGGCTACCTCCTTCTTGGGCTTTCCGCCCTCTCCCGGCTGCCAAAGACCCGCCTCCTCCGGCTTTCCCCCGTCTACGAGACCGAGCCCATAGGGCCGCCCCAGCCCCGCTACCTCAACATGGTGGCGGAGCTAGAAACCGGGCTTCCGCCCCGGGTCCTCCTCTCCGAGATGCTCCGCATAGAGAAGGCCCTGGGCCGGGAGCGGAAGGAGCGCTTTGGCCCGAGGACCCTGGACCTGGACCTCCTCCTCTACGGGGACCTGGTCCTGCGGGAAGAGGGCCTGGAGCTTCCCCACCCCAGGCTCCACGAGCGGGCCTTCGTGCTGGTGCCCCTCGCCGACCTCCTTCCCGAGGGGCGCCACCCCCTCCTCGGCCTCACCTTCGCCGAGCTCCTCCAGGGTCTAGACCCCTCAGGGGTGCGCCCCTTTGTGCTATAGTGGGGGCATCGCGGCAGGACCGCGCGAGGAGAAAGAAAGTGGAGCTAGAAGCGGGAAGCATCGTAGAGGGCCGCGTGGTGCGGGTGACGGATTTCGGCGCTTTCGTGGAGCTTCCGGGCGGGGAGCAGGGCCTGGTGCACATCTCCCAGATCGCCCACGAGTTCGTGCGGAACGTCCGGGACTTCCTCAACGAGGGGGACATCGTCCAGGTCATGGTGAAGGGGCGCGACCCCAAGGGGCGCCTGGACCTTTCCATCAAGGACCTGACCCCGGCCCCCGAGGGGGGGCCACCTCCGAGGCCTAAGCGCCTCCCCAAGCAGTCCCCCGAGTTTGAGAACAAGCTCAAGAGCTTCCTCCGGGGCACGGGGGGTTTTGGCGGGGGCAAGGGGAAGAAGGGCGGCAAGAAGAAGCGCTAGGCCGCCGCGTGCTTCCCGGGGGTGTGCGCCCCCGGGGGTTTGCCGTAAAGTGGTGGGGTATGGGGAAGCCCGTTGAGGTGACCGACGCCAACTTTGATGCGACCCTGGGGGGTCACCCCCTGGTCCTGGTGGACTTCTGGGCCGAGTGGTGCGCGCCCTGCCGCATGATCGCCCCCATCCTGGAGGAGCTCGCCAAGGAGTACGAGGGGAAGCTCTTGGTGGCTAAGCTGGACGTGGACGAGAACCCCAAGACGGCCATGCGCTTTAGGGTCATGAGCATCCCCACGGTGATCCTCTTCAAAAACGGCCAGCCGGTGGAGGTCCTGGTGGGGGCTCAGCCCAAGCGCAACTTCCAGGCCAAGCTGGAGAAGCACCTGCCTCCCAGCGCATGAGGATCGCCCTGGACGCCATGGGGGGGGACCACGTCCCCGAGGCGACCGTCTTGGGGGCCCTCTGGGCGGCCCGGGAGGGGGTGGAGGTGGTCCTGGTGGGGGACGAGCCCGCCTTGAGGGCCGAGCTCGCCCGGCACCGGGCGGATCTGCCCATCGTCCACGCCCCGGACCGCATCCTCATGGAGGACCAGGCCACCGAGGTGCGCCGCCGCCCCCAAAGCTCCATCGTGGTGGCCATGGGCCTCCTCAAGCGGGAAGAGGTGCGGGCGGTGGTCTCCATGGGCCACACCGGGGCCACCATGGCCGCGGCCCTCTTCACCCTGGGCCGGGTGAAGGGGGTAGAAAGGCCCGCCCTCCTAGTGGAGTTCCCGAGCCAAAGGGGACGCACCTTCCTCCTGGACGGGGGGGCCAACGCCGACTGCCGCCCTTCCTTCCTTCTCCAGTTCGCCGCCATGGGCCTCGCCTACGCCGAGGCGAGCGGCGTCCCTGGGCCCAAGGTGGGCCTCCTCTCCATCGGGGAGGAGGAGGGCAAGGGGAACGCCCTGGTCCTCGAGGCCTACCCTCTCCTCAAGGAGGCCCTGGGCCCCCGCTTTTACGGCAACGTGGAGGGACGGGACATCTTCCTGGGGACCGCGGAGGTGGTGGTAACGGACGGCTTCACGGGCAACGTGGTCCTGAAGCTCGCCGAAGGGGAGGCCAAGGTCCTCCTCGCCTGGATCAAGGAGGCCCTGACCTCTTCCCCTTTGGCCCGGCTGGGGGCCCTCCTGGTCCGAGGGGCCCTGCGGGGGGTGCGGGAGCGGGTGGACCCCGCCCAGTACGGCGCCATGCCCCTCCTGGGCGTGGAAGGGGCGGTCTTCATCGGCCACGGCTCCGCCGACGCCCTGGCGGTGAAAAACGCCCTCCTCAGGGCGAAAGCCCTGGTGGAGGCGGGCCTCATGAACCGGGTGCGGCAAAACCTGGCCGCCCTACACGTCTAGGATCACCTGGGCCTTCCACAAGCCCCTCTCCTGGACTACGGAAAGCCCGTGGTAGGTGGCGCTTTTCACCTCTCCCTGGAAGCCGAAGGCCTCCCGGGAGGGCTCGCCCAGGAGGGTGGCCTCGAGGCGGAAGCCCCCTTCCTTTGGGAAGATGCGCACCCGGGCCTTTGCGGGCACGAAGCCCTTGGTCTGGATCAGGTAGACGAGCTCGTTCAGGTAGCGCACGAGGAGGGTTTCCAGGTCCTCGGCCTCCAGGACCACCCTGCGCCGCCTCCGGCCCCTTTGGGGAGGATTTTGGAACATCACCCGGAGGAGCCCCTCCAGGGCCCCCTGGAAGAGGCCCTCGAGGCTTTCCGCCTCCAGCGCGAAGCCCACGTCGGCGGTGTGGTTCAAAAACCTCACCACCAAGGCGCCTCCTTCACCCCGTTTGCCCCGGGGAGGTGGAAGGTTTCCGTCCAGAGGCGCTCGGGGTGCCGCTCCATGAAGTCCAAGACCGAGAGGGCCTGGGTCCTGTGCTGGGCCAGGGCCCGAAGCTTCCGCGCCAGGGCCCACTCGGGGAGGCGCAACCGGTGGGTGGCGGGCAAGGGGCCTTGGGGGCGAACGAAGTAAACCACCTGGGCCAAACCCTCCGCCGCCTCCTTTGCGTAGCGGCTCGCCGCCACGTGGTCGGGGTGGCCGTTGATGCCGTCCGGGGGAAAGGTGAGGACGTAGCGGGGCCTTAGGGCGAGAAGCCGGTCGCGGACGGCCAGGACCGCCTCGGGGTGGTCCGATAGCCCCTCGCCGCTGGCCTTTCCCCTGGGCCCCGCCCCCCTCTCCGGGGGAAGGGCGTTGGGGAAGGCGAGGGCCTCGAGGAAGTCCACCCTCAGAATCTCCGCCGCCCTCTTCAGTTCCGAAAGACGCACCTCGGGCAGGACCTCGGGGGGGCAGAGGCCCAGGGTCCTCCCGGCCTCCCCCCGGGTGAGGGTGAGGATCCCGGTCCTAAGCCCGGCTTCCTTGGCGAGAAGAAGGGCACCCCCCGCTCCGAAGGTCTCGTCGTCGGGGTGGGCCACCACCACCAGGAGGTCCACCATGCCCCCATCTTGACAGAAGGAACCCTCCCTGGTACATTCAATGTTGCGCCGGTTGGACCGGCGGGGGATCTTGAAAGCGCGGGAAAAGGCTAAGCCAAGCACCCATTGCCCTTAGGGGCGTTTTTGTTGGAGAGTTTGATCCTGGCTCAGGGTGAACGCTGGCGGCGTGCCTAAGACATGCAAGTCGTGCGGGCTGCGGGGTTTTGCCTCGTGGTCAGCGGCGGACGGGTGAGTAACGCGTGGGTGACCTACCCGGAAGAGGGGGACAACCCGGGGAAACTCGGGCTAATCCCCCATGTGGACGCATTCTGTGGGGTGTGTTCAAAGGGTTTTACCCGCTTCCGGATGGGCCCGCGTCCCATCAGCTAGTTGGTGGGGTAAAGGCC
>NZ_JBWGQW010000050.1:0-10438 GCF_056332225.1 Thermus sp.
CTTGAGGCCTGGGTGTATCTGGGCATGCTACGCTTGTTGGTGAAGCGGCTGGCCAGGGCCGCGTAGCTGGCCGTGGAAAGCTTTTACGACAGCCTCTAAGTACCCCACCGCGGCAAAAGCCGCGGTGGGGGCCCCAAAAGAGCTTTCCCACAGCCCAAGCACGGGCATCCCGTGTGGCAAAGCCAAGGTGCGAGCACTTGGGTGCCCGAAGGTTGTGGAAGCTCTTCCAGCGCCGGGGTATACTTCCCCCATGGAGCTTCCCCGCGCCTACGGCCTCCTCCTCCACCCCACGAGCCTCCCCGGCCCCTACGGCATCGGCGTCCTGGGCGAGGAGGCCCGGGACTTCCTTCGCTTCCTGCAAAGGGCGGGGGGGCGGTACTGGCAGGTCCTCCCCCTGGGCCCCACGGGGTATGGGGACTCCCCCTACCAGTCCTTCAGCGCCTTCGCCGGAAACCCTTACCTCATAGACCTCAGGCCCCTCTCGGAGCGGGGCTTCATGGGCCTCGAGGACCCCGGCTTCCCCCAAGGTCGGGTGGACTACGGCCTCCTCTACGCCTGGAAGTGGCCCGCGCTACGGGAGGCCTTCCGGGGCTTCAAGGAAAAGGCCTCCCCGGAGGAGCGGGAGGCGTTCGCCGCCTTCCGGGAACGGGAGGCCTGGTGGCTTCAGGACTACGCCCTCTTCATGGCCCTCAAGGAGGCGCACGGGGGGCTTCCCTGGAACCGGTGGCCCCTTCCCCTGAGGAAGCGGGAGGAGAAGGCCTTAAGGGAGGCGGAGCGGGCCTTGGCCGAGGAGGTGGCCTTCCACGCCTTCACCCAGTGGCTCTTCTTCCGCCAGTGGGGGGCCTTGAAGGCGGAGGCCGAGGCTTTGGGCATCCAAATCATCGGGGACATGCCCATCTTCGTGGCCGAGGACTCCGCCGAGGTCTGGGCCCACCCCGAGTGGTTTCACCTGGACGAGGAGGGCCGCCCCACGGTGGTGGCCGGGGTGCCCCCCGATTACTTCTCGGAGACGGGCCAGCGCTGGGGGAACCCCCTCTACCGCTGGGAGGTTTTGGAGCGGGAGGGGTTCTCCTTCTGGATCCGCCGCCTGGAGAAGGCCTTGGAGCTCTTCCACCTGGTGCGCGTGGACCACTTCCGCGGCTTTGAGGCCTACTGGGAGATTCCCGCAAGCTGCCCCACGGCGGTGGAGGGGCGCTGGGTTAAGGCCCCGGGGGAGAAGCTCTTCCAAAGGATCCAGGAGGTCTTCGGCGAGGTCCCCATCCTCGCCGAGGACCTCGGGGTGATCACCCCTGAGGTGGAGGCCCTGCGCGACCGCTTCGGCCTCCCGGGGATGAAGGTCCTGCAGTTCGCCTTTGACGACGGGATGGAAAACCCCTTCCTCCCCCACAACTACCCCGCCCACGGCCGGGTGGTGGTCTACACCGGCACCCACGACAACGACACCACCCTGGGCTGGTACCGCACGGCCACGCCCCATGAGCGGGCCTTCCTGGAGCGCTACCTTAGGGACTGGGGGATTTTCTTCCAGGGGGAGGAGGAGGTGCCCTGGGCCCTGATGCGCCTGGGCATGGCCTCCGTGGCCCGGCTCGCCGTCTACCCGGTGCAGGATGTCCTGGCCCTGGGCAGCGAGGCCCGGATGAACTACCCGGGAAGGCCCTCGGGGAACTGGGCCTGGCGGCTCCTTCCGGGGGAGCTCTCCCCGGAGCACGGGGCGAGGCTTAGGGCCATGGCCGAGGAGACGGGTCGGGGATGAGGCCATGGCCCTAGAGAGCCCGTTTAGCCCAGGGCCTTTTTCACCAGCTCCACGATCTCGTCAATGGTGTCGGCCACGGGGATGCCCGCCTCGGCGAAGGCCTTGAGCTTGGACTCCGGGGTGCCCACGTTGCCCATGATGATGGCCCCGGCGTGGCCCATGCGCTTGCCCTTAGGGGCGGAGCGCCCTCCGATGAAGCCCACCACGGGCTTCTTCATGTGGGCCTTCACCCAAGCCGCCGCCTCCTCCTCGTCGGAGCCGCCGATCTCCCCAATCAGGACCACGGCCTCGGTCTCCGGGTCCTCGTTGAAGAGGGGGAGGAGGTCCTTGAAGGTGGTGCCGATCACGGGGTCGCCCCCGATGCCCACGGTGGTGGTGGTGCCAAGCCCCGCCTCCGAAAGGGCGGCCGCCGCCTCGTAGGTGAGGGTGCCGGAGCGGCTGATGAGGCCCACCTTCCCCCGCTTGAAGACGTGGCCCGGCATGATGCCGATCTTGGTCTCCTCGGCGCTGATGATCCCCGGGCAGTTCCCCCCGATGAGGCGGCTTCCCAGGGCCTTGATCTCCTCCACCGCCCGCACCATGTCCAGGGTGGGGATGCCCTCGGTGATGAGGACGATGAGGGGAACCCCGGCGTGGGCCGCTTCCAGGGCGGCGTCCGCCGCCATGGGGGCGGGGACGAAGATGATGGAGGCGTCTATGGCGTGGTGGGCCACCGCCTCCTTCACCGTGTCGTAGACGGGGACCCCTAGGACCTCCATTCCCCCTTTGCCCGGGGTGACCCCGGCGACGATCTTGGTGCCGTAGGCAAGCATCTGCTGGGTGTGGAACTGCCCCTCCCGGCCGGTGATGCCCTGGACCAGGACCCGGGTCTCGCGGTTCACCAGGATCACGCCGCACCTCCCACCATGGCCACGATGGCCTTGGCCGCCTCGAGGGACGTGGGGTACATGTAGACGGGCTTCCCCTCCAAAAGCTTCTTGGCCTCCTCCTCGGCGGTGCCCGCCACCCGCATGACCACGGGCTTGGTGAGGAGGCCCTCCTCCAGGGCCCGGATCACCCCCTTGGCCACCTCGTCCGCCCGGGTGATGCCGCCGAAGATGTTGATGAAGACCCCCTTGACGTCGGGGTCCTTGAGGACCACCTTGAGGGCGTTGTAGACCACGTCCGCCTTGGCCCCACCGCCGATGTCCAGGAAGTTGGCGGGCCTGCCCCCCACCCGGTTCACCAGGTCCAGGGTGTACATCACGAGGCCCGCCCCGTTGCCGATGATGCCGATGTTGCCGGAAAGCTTCACGTAGGCGAAGCCGTAGTTGCTGGCCTCCACCTCCAGGGGGTGCTCGGCCTCCACCTCCCGGAGCTCCGCGAGGTCGGGGTGGCGGAAGAGGGCGTTGTCGTCCAGGACGATCTTGGCGTCGGCGGCCACGATCCCGCCCTCCGTGGTCACCACCAGGGGGTTGATCTCGGCGATGGAGGCGTCCACCCCCTCGTAGGCCCGGTAGAGGGCCACCAGGACCTGGGCGATCTTGTTGGGGTTGCCCTCGAGCCCCGCCCGCTTCACCATCTCCCGGGCCTCAAAGGGGCGGAAGCCCTTGTGGGGGTCTATCCAGAACTTGTGGATGGCCTCCGGGCGCTCCGCGGCCACCTCCTCGATGTCCACCCCCCCCTCCTTGGAGAGCATGAGGACCACCCGCTTCTTGGCGCGGTCCAGGATGAGGCCGGCGTAGTACTCCTTGGCGATGTCCACCGCCTCGGCCACCAGGACCTTCTTCACGGTGAGGCCCTTGATGTTCATGCCCAGGATGGCCTTCGCCTTCTCGTAGGCCTCCTCCGGGGTGTCGGCGAGCTTCACTCCCCCCGCCTTGCCTCTCCCCCCCACGTGCACCTGGGCCTTGATGACCACCCGCTTGCCGAACTCCTGGGCGATCCTTTTTACCTCCTCGGGGGTGTAGGCCACCTTGCCCGGCGGCACCGGCACCCCGTAGCGGGCCAGGATCTCCTTGGCTTGATACTCGTGCAGGTTCAAGCTCCACCTCCTCGGCCAAGGCCAGGAGGCATTATACCTTCAGGCCTCCGCGGCGGGCCGGGCGAAGAAGAGGCGGCCCACCTGGGTCTGGATGGCCTGGGTGATGACCACCTCCACCTCCTGGCCCCGGTAGCGGATGCCCCCGTCCACCACCACCATGGAGCCGTCCTCCAGGTAGCCCACCCCCTGGTGGGGCTCTTTGCCCTCTTTGAGGATGAGGAGCTTCAGGGTGTCCCCCACCTGGAGCTGGGGCCTTAGGGCCTGGGCCAGGGCCTGCACGGAGAGGGCCTTCACCCCGTAGATGCGGGCCATCTGCAGGAGGGCGAGGTCGTTGGTGATCAGGGCGGCCCCGAGCTCCCGGGCCAGGAAGAGGAGCTTCTCGTCCACGCTCTCCCCCTTGGGGGCCTCCTCGAGGACCTCCAGGGGCAGGTGCTCTTTAAGCCTCTCCAGGGCCTCGAGGCCCCGCCTGCCCTTGGCCCGCTTGAGGGGGTCGGGGCTGTCGGCGAAGTGCTGGAGCTCGGTGAGGACGAAGTGGGGCACGTAAAGGGGGCCTTCCAGGAAGCCCGTGGCCGCCACCTCCGCCAGGCGCCCGTCCACCAGGACGCTGGTGTCCAGCACCTTGCCCCCATTTGGGCGGCGCTCCCTTTGGGGGGGGCGGAGGTACTCCTTGTACCCCAGGGCCAGGTAGGCGAAGAGGCCCACCAGGAAGAGGGCCAGAAGGAGGCTGTGGTAGGGGCTGAAGCCCGGCACCTGGGAGAGGAGGCTGGTGAGGAGCACGGTGAAGAGGAGGCCCAGGGTGGCCCCCAGGGTGAGGGCCACCGAGACTTCGGGGGGAAGCTCCCGCAGGCGGGCGAGGCGCTTTTCCAGGAAGATTTCCAATCTAGGGGCCAGGAGGACCCCGCTCAGGAAGCCCGCCCCGGCCAGGTAGAGCCGGTTCAGGGAGAGGAAGCCGGCGGAACGGGGGAGGAGGCCCAGGCCCTCCAGGGCCACCGCCCCCTGGTAGCCCAAGAAGGCGAAGAGGAGGTAGAGGAGAAAACGCCCGTTCATCCCAGGTACCGCTCCACCGCTTCTTTCAGGCTCCGGGTGTTGCCGGGGTGCAGAAAGCGGGAAAACCCCGCCCGCTCCCCCTCCCGAAGCCGCCTTTCCAGGCTCACCACGCTCCGCACCTCTCCCAGAAGCCCCACCTCCCCCACGGCCGCCAGGTCCTGGGGCAGGGGCTTTCCCACCACCGCAGAGTACACCGCCAGGGCCACGGCCAGGTCCAGCCCCGGGTCCAGCACCTTAAGCCCCCCGGCCAGGTTCACGTAGACGTCCAGGCTGGCCAGGGGCAGGCCGAGCCGCCTCTCCAGCACCGCCAGGACCATGTCCACCCGCCTGGCCTCCAGCCCCTGGACCACCCGGCGGGGGGCGGGGAAGGGGGTCTTGGCGGCCAGGGCCTGGACCTCGAGGGCCAAGGCCCGCTCCCCGGCCAGGGCTAAGGCGATGGCGCTCCCCGGAACCCCCAAAGGTCGCTCCAAAAGGAAGGCCTCCGAGGGGTTCTTCACCTCCAGGAGCCCCTCCTCCTCCATGCGGAAGACCCCGAGCTCCCCCACGGGGCCGAAGCGGTTCTTGGCGCTCCTCAAGACCCGGTAGACCCCGGCGGTCTCCAGGTAGAGGGTGGCGTCCACGGCGTGCTCCACGCTCTTGGGCCCCGCCACCACCCCCTCCTTGGTCACGTGCCCCACCAGGACCACCGCGGCCCCGCTCTCCTTGGCGAAGCGCACGAAGGCCTGGGTGGCCTCCCGCACCGCCACCAGGCTCCCGGGGCTTCCTCCGGCCTCTATGGTCTGAATGGAGTCCACAAATAGGGCCTCGGGAGGCTTCTGCTCCAGGAGGTGGAGGAGGGGTTCCAAGCGGGTCTCCCGGAGGAGCAGGAGGTCCTTCACCCCCAGGCGCCGGGCCCGGAGCTTGATCTGGGCCGGGGACTCCTCCCCGGCCAGGTAGTAGACCCGCTCCGGCATGCGCCGGGCCATCTCCAGGAGGAGGGTGCTCTTGCCCACCCCGGGCTCCCCGCCCAGGAGGACCACCTCCCCCGGCACGAACCCCCCGCCCAGCACCCGGTCCACCTCGGCAAGCCCCGAGGAGAAACGGCGCTCCTCCCTCTCGTCCACCTGGGAGAGGGGAAGGAGGGCGGCCGGGCGTCCCGGCGCCTCCTTGCGGGGAGGTTCCAGGGCGGCCTCCTGGAAGCTCCCCCAAGCCCCGCACCCGGGGCACCGCCCCAGGGGCTTCGGGGTGCGGTAGCCGCACTCCACGCAGACGTAGCTGGCCTTCTCCTGCCTCCTCACGCCGGGGGGTGCTTCACACCAGGAACTCCTCCACCTCGTGGAAGGCCAGGTGCCCGTCCTCCACGCTCACGTAGAGGCGGCCCGCCGGCTTCTTGAGGAGGGCCAGGGACAGGGGGTCTTCGATGCGCTCGCGGATGACCCCCCGGATGGCCCGGGCGCTCCCCGTCTTCGGGGCCTGGTCCACCACGAAGCGGGCCACCTCGGGGGCGAAGGTCACCTCTATGTCCCGGCTCTTCAGCTCCTTCTGGATCTCCTCCAGCATGAGCCGGGCCACCTGCACCAGCTCCTCCTCGGTGAGGGGGCGGAAGCGGATGACCTCGTCCAGCCGGTCCAGGAACTCGGGGGTGAAGAGGGCCTTCAAGGGGGACTCCGTGTCCACCTCCTTGGAGGTGAAGCCGATGGCGGGGCCCACGTTGTAGCCGGTGTTGGAGGTCATGATGAGGATCACCCGGCGGAAGTCCACGGTGCGCCCCATGCCGTCGGTGAGGCGGCCCTCGTCCAGCACCTGCAGGAAGGTGTTGTAGACGTCGGGGTGGGCCTTCTCAATCTCGTCCAGGAGGACCACGCTGAAGGGCTGGCGCCGCACGGCCTCGGTGAGGCGGCCCCCCTGCTCGTAGCCCACGTACCCCGGCGGGGCGCCGATGAGCTTGGAGATGGAGTGGGGCTCCTGGAACTCGGACATGTCAAAGCGGATGAGGGCCCTCTCCGAGCCGAAGAGGACCTCGGCCAGGGCCTTGGCGAGCTGGGTCTTGCCCACCCCGCTTTGGCCCACGAAGAGGAAGCTCGCCGCCACCCGGGTCCTCCCGCCGAGGCCCACCCGGGCCCGGCGGAGGGCGCTCGCCAGGGCGCGGATGGCCTCCTCCTGGCCCACCACCCGCTTCCTTAGCTCCTCCTCCAGGCGCATGAGCTTCTCGTCGTCCTTGTCGTCCACGTAGACCCCGCCCCAGGAGTCCACCACCGCCTCTATGTCCTCCCGGGTGACGATGGGGGTGCCGTCCTCCTCCTCCGCCACGGGGAGGCCCAAGGAGGCGTTGAGGCGCACCCTCGAGGCCGCCTCGTCGATGAGGTCGATGGCCTTGTCGGGGAAGTTGCGCCCAGGGAGGGAGCGGATGCCGATCTTCACCGAAAGCTCCAGGATCTCGTCGGGGATGATCACCCCGTGGTGGGCCTCGTAGCGGGGGCGGAGGCCCTTTAGGATCTCCAGGGTCTCCTCCGGGGAGGGCTCGAGGACGATCACCGGCTGGAAGCGCCGCTCTAAGGCGGCGTCTTTTTCTATGTAGCGGTGGTACTCCCCGGTGGTGGTGGCCCCGATGACCTGGATCTCCCCCCGGGCCAGGGCGGGCTTCAGGATGTTGGCGGCGTCCAGGGTGCCCTCGGCCCCGCCCGCCCCGATCAGGGTGTGGAGCTCGTCGATGAAGGCGATGACCTTGGCGTTCTTGAGCTCCTCGATGATCTGGCGCAGGCGCTCCTCAAACTCGCCCCGGTACTTGGTCCCCGCCACCACCCCGGCGAGGTCAATGGCCACCACCCGGGCCCCCTTGAGGATGGGGGGGACCCGCCCCTCCACGATGGCCTGGGCCAGCCCCTCCACGATGGCCGTCTTGCCCACCCCGGGGTCGCCGATGAGCACGGGGTTGTTCTTGGTGCGGCGGGCCAGGATCTGGATCACCCGGTTGATCTCCTCCTGCCTGCCGATCACCGGGTCCAGCCTCCCCTCCCGGGCCTCCTTGGTGAGGTCGCGGCCGTACTCGTCCAGGAAGGGGGTGTTCACCGGCTTCTCCCGCTCGCGCCCCTCGGCCATGGAGAGGATGCGCCAGCGGATGGCGTCCACGTCCTTGGCGAAGTGGCTGAGGATGCGGTAGGCGATCCCGTCCCCCTCGCGGATGATGCCCAGGAGGATGTGCTCCGTGCCGATGACGGGGGCCCCCATGTTGCGGGCCTCGGCGCTGGCGAGCTCCATCACCCGCCTCGCCCTCGGGGTGATGGCGGGGGGCTCCCCGGTGCGGCTCCCCTCGCCCCGGCCCACCAGCTCCTCCACCATGCGGCGCATGGCCTCGAGGCTCGCCCCGTACTCCTGGAGGATGCGGGCCGCCGTGCCCCCCTCGCGCATCAGGCCCAGGAGGAGGTGCTCCGGGCCGATCATGGAGTGGCCTAAGCGGCTCCCCTCCTCCCTCGCGTAGTGGAAAACCAGCCTGGCGCGGTCGTCGTACCTGTTCATGCTCCCCTCTACCCACATTCTAGCCTAACCCCCCTTCCCTTGGGGGTTTGCGCCCAGGCTCACCTTGGCCCCATCCGGTAAGATGCCCTCTAACCGGGGGTCTTTGCCCCCCCTTTTTGAGGAGGAACCATGCCGGCGAGCACCCTCGAGGAACTGGTAGCCCTTTGCAAGCGGCGCGGCTTCATCTTCCAAAGCTCCGAGATCTACGGGGGCCTCCAGGGCGTCTACGACTACGGGCCCTTGGGGGTGGAGCTCAAGAACAACCTCAAGCAGGCCTGGTGGCGCAGGAACGTCTACGAGCGGGACGACATGGAGGGCCTGGACGCCAGCGTCCTCACCCACCGCCTGGTCCTCCACTACTCCGGGCACGAGGCCACCTTCGCCGACCCCATGGTGGACAACCGCATCACCAAGAAGCGCTACCGCCTGGACCACCTTCTCAAGGACCAGCCTGAGGAGGTCCTCGGGCGGCTTTACCGGGCCATGGAGGTGGAGGAGGGAAACCTCCACGCCCTGGTCCAGGCCATGATGGGGGCCCCCGAGAGGGCGGGAGGGGCCATGACCGCGGCCGGGGTCCTGGACCCCGCGAGCGGGGAGCCGGGGGACTGGACCCCGCCCCGGTACTTCAACATGATGTTCAAGACCTACGTGGGCCCCGTGGAGGACGAGGCCTCCCTGGCCTACCTGCGCCCGGAGACCGCCCAGGGCATCTTCGTCAACTTCAAGAACGTCCTGGACGCCACGAGCCGCAAGCTCCCCTTCGGCATCGCCCAGATCGGCAAGGCCTTCCGCAACGAGATCACCCCCAGGAACTTCATCTTCCGGGTACGGGAGTTTGAGCAGATGGAGATTGAGTACTTCGTCCGCCCGGGGGAGGACGAGCGCTGGCACCGCTACTGGGTGGAGGAGCGCCTTAGGTGGTGGCAGGAGATGGGCCTAAGCCGCGAGAACCTCGTCCCCTACGAGCAGCCCCCGGAGGAGCTCGCCCACTACGCCAAGGCCACCGTGGACCTCCTCTACCGCTTCCCCCACGGCCTCGAGGAGCTGGAGGGCATCGCCAACCGCACGGACTTTGACCTGGGGAGCCACACCAAGGACCAGGAGGCCCTGGGGATCACCGCCCGGGTCCTGAGGAACGAGCACTCCACGGCCCGCCTCGCCTACCGCGATCCCGAGACGGGGAAGTGGTTCGTGCCCTACGTGATTGAGCCCTCCGCCGGGGTGGACCGGGGGGTCTTGGCCCTCCTCGCCGAGGCCTTCACAAGGGAAGAGCTTCCCAGCGGGGAAGAGCGCATCGTCCTCAAGCTCAAGCCCCAGCTCGCCCCCATCAAGGTGGCGGTCATTCCCCTGGTGAAGAACCGCCCGGAGATCACCGAGTACGCCAAGCGCCTAAAGGCCAGGCTTCTTTCCTTGGGCCTCGGGCGGGTCTTCTACGAGGACACGGGCAACATCGGCAAGGCCTACCGCCGCCACGACGAGGTGGGCACCCCCTTCGCCGTCACCGTGGACTACGACACCCTCGGCCAGGGCAAGGACGGCACCAGCAAGCTCAAGGACACGGTCACGGTGCGGGACCGGGACACCATGGAGCAGATAAGGCTCCACGTGGACGAGCTGGAGGGCTTCCTTCGGGAGAGGCTTAGGTGGTAAGCTATAGGCATCTTCGCGGGGCGCCTTGAGCAGGAACAAGCAGCTTCGCAAGCGGCTTGAAGGATTGGAATACCAAATCCTTCAGCATCACCGGAAGATCAGGGAGGAGCTGGAGAGGGCTAACCCCGACTGGGGGTTGATTGGAAAGTGGGAAAGGGAGATTCGGGCATGGGAAGGGGAACGAAGGCGGCTACTCCGCAGGTTGAGAAGGTAGTGGGCCTGCCTGACCCCATCTGGCAGGAGCTCTTTGAGGAGGTGGACCGCCTCAAGGCGGTGTACCAAAGGCTGAAGGAGGCGCCTCCGGAAGCGCGAAGCGCCTTGGAGGAGGAGGTCCTCCATAGCCTCACCCACCTCTGGGCCCACACCCGGGTCATGTGGGAAGAGCTGGAGCTTACGGAGGGTGGCGGTCGGCCTCGAGGGGGGCGAGGACGATCCGGGGCCTGAGCCGCCTCAGGGCCCCCGCCAAAAGG
>NZ_JBWGQW010000051.1:0-10140 GCF_056332225.1 Thermus sp.
GCCCGTGACTGGGGCGAAGTCGTAACAAGGTAGCTGTACCGGAAGGTGCGGCTGGATCACCTCCTTTCTAAGGAGCTCAGATCTTTGCGTTCTCCCCTTTCCCAGATCCCTTGGGGGCGCCTTCGGGCGCCCCTTTTTTTTGCCTGAAGACGGGGGAAACGTGCGCAGGAAGCGGAAGGTGCAAGGGGCTAGGAAGCGGGTGATCTCCTCAGGAGGCGTGGTCCTCCGGGGGGAGCTGCCCGAGGTGCTAGTGGTCTCCTTGAAGGGGGGTCGGGTGGTGACCCTTCCCAAAGGGCAGGTGGAGCCCGGGGAGCGCTACCCCGAGACCGCCGTCCGAGAAGTGCGGGAGGAGACGGGGGTGGAGGCGGAGGTCCTTTCCCCCTTGGGCAAGGTGCGCTACTACTTCACCGTCCGGGAAGGGGAGGAGCCCGTAACCGTGAGCAAGGAGGTCCGCTACTTCCTCATGGCCTACCGCGGGGGTGAACCTAAGCCCCAGCTTTCCGAGGTGGAGGCCGCCTACTTCCTACCGGTTTCCGAGGCCTTAGAGCGCCTTTCCTATCCCAACGAGCGGGAGATGCTAAAAAGGGCCCTCCTCCGCTTCCGGGCGAAGAAGGCTTAGGGCGGCTTCCTCGGGGGAGACTTCCCCCCGGGCCACGGCGGCCACCAGGTCCCCGGCGTTTTGGGTTTTGCGGCGGCCCCACTCCTGGATCACGCTTTCTACCTCAAACCTGGCCCGCTCTAGGCGGTGGGCCTCGAGGAGCCCGTGCTCCAGGAGGTGGCGGTGGTGGGCCTCCAGGCCTGCAAAAAGCTCCTCTACCCCCTGGCCCGTGGCGGCCACCGTGGGGTAGATGGGAGGCCGCCAGCCCCCGGGGCGGGGCGGGGAGAGCTCCAGGGCGCTCTTTAACTCTTGAATGAGCCTTTCCCCGCCGGGCAGGTCAAACTTGTTCACGGCGAAGAGGTCGGCGATCTCCATGACCCCGGCCTTAAAGGCCTGCACGGCGTCCCCCGCCGCCGGGGTGAGGACGAGGAGGGTGGTGTCGGCCACCCGGGCGATGTCCACCTCGCTCTGGCCCACCCCCACCGTCTCCACGAAGATGCGGTCAAAGCCGAAGGCCTCCAAGAGGTTCAAGGCGGCCACCGTGGCCCCCGCCAGGCCGCCTAGGGCCCCCCGGGAGGCCATGGAGCGGATGTAGACCCCGGGGTCCTGGTGATGGCGCATCATGCGGATCCGGTCCCCCAGGATAGCCCCTCCCGTGAAGGGGCTAGAGGGGTCCACGGCCAGCACCCCCACCCGTTCCCCCCGCTTTCTGGCCTCCAGGATTAGGCGGTCCGTGAGGGTACTCTTTCCAGCTCCCGGGCTTCCCGTCACCCCCACCACCTTGGCCCGGCCCTGGCCTCGCACCCGCTTCAGGAGAGCCTGGCCCAACGGGTGGCCCGACTCCACCAAGGTCAGGGACCGGGCCAGGGCCCGGATATCCCCTTGCCGAAAACGGCGCTCCAGGTCCTCGGCCTGGCTGGTCCACACCTCCGCCATGCCGCCATTCTACGCTTTTCGGCAGGGGCGTTTTATTCCGCAAGGGCCACGCAGGCCACCTCCACCCGCACTCCCCGGGGAAGGGCTTTCACGGCCACCGTGGCCCGGGCGGGGTAAGGAGGAGAGAAGTACCGGGCGTAGACCTCGTTGAAGGCGGGAAAGTCCTCCATGTCGGCGAGGAAGCAGGTGGTCTGCACCACCCGGTGGAGGCCGGAGCCCGCCGCCTCCAGGATGGCCTTGAGGTTTTCCATCACCCTTTCGGTCTGGGCACGGATGTCCCCTTCCACCAGGTTTCCCTCCGGGCTGAGGGGGATCTGGCCGGAGACGAAAAGAAACCCCCCGGCCCGCACCGCCTGGGAATAGGGGCCGATGGCCTGGGGAGCGTGGGGGGTGTGGAGGGCTTCCATGGCCTCATCCTACGCCAAAGCGGTAAAGCTGCCCAAAGAGGTTCACCACCAGCACCTCCTGGGAAAGGGGCAAGGGAGGCACCTGGACTGGGCCCAGGCCCGTGGCCTCGAAGACCACCTGGCCCCTCCGGTCCACGGCCAGAAAGCGCCCCTCCTCCGTGGCCAGGAAGAGGTGCCCGGCCGCGTAGCTCAACCCGGCGGTGACCTTGCCCACCTCGAGGCTCCACACCTCCTCTCCCGTGGCCTGGTCCAGGGCCCTAAGAACCCCGTCCCAGGCGGCCACGTAGACCCGGCCCTCGTCCAGGGCGAGCCCCCCCCAGAGCGCCTCTTCCAGCTCCACGTTCCAAAGGGTCTCCCGGGTCAGGGGGTCAAAGGCGTAGACCTCCCCGGGCCAGGTGGGGATGAAGAGGAGGCCCCCGTGGGCGGCCACCGGGGTGTGGATGGGCCCGGTCCGCACCTTGTAGCGCAGGGCGCCCGTGGTGGGGTCCAGGGCGTAAAGCCACCCGTCCTCGGAACCCGCAAAGAGGAGGCCGCGGTAAAAGGTGGGGCTGGCGGAAAGGTGTCCCCCGGCGTGGAAGCGGAAGAGGAGCTGGTCCTTCTCGTAGGCGTAGAGGGTGCCGTCCCGGCTGGCCACGTAGACCCGGCCTCCCAGGACCAGGGGGCCCGCGGTGACCTCGGCCCCGGTCTCCGCCGTCCACTCCAGCCCGCGGCCCCGGAAGCGGCGCACCTTGCCGTCCCAGCACCCCACGTAGACCCCGCCCCGCACCACCGGGGGGGACGAGGCCTCCTCGGGAAGGCTCTGGTAGCGCACTTCCCCCGTGAGGAGGTCCACCTCGGCCAGGCTTTTCCCCACTCCCAGGTACACCCGCCCCCCGGCGTGGACCATCTCTCCCGGCCAGGCCGCCTCTCCTCCCAGGTCCAGCCTGCCCTTGAGGGCAAGGCGCCGGGGTTCGGGGGCCAGGGGATAGTGGCCCGAGCGGCTGGCCCCGGCCCGGGGGGTGGCCAGGCGAAGGGCCCGGAAGTCCTCTAGGACCCCTTGGAAGAGGGTGGGGTGGGAGGGGCGTTCCTCGGGGTGTTTGGCCAGGAGGGCGAGGACGGCTTCGCTGACTCCCTTGGGCAGGGTGGGGTTGAAGGTTTCGGGGGGCTTGGGAGGTTCGTAGACGTGCTGGAACAGGACCGCCTGGTCGTTTTCCCCCTCAAAGGGAGGTCTGCCGGTAAGGGTGCGGTAGAGCACGGCCCCGAAGCTGTAGAGATCGGCCTTGGGGGTGAGGGGAAGGCCCTTGGCCTGCTCGGGGGCCATGTAGGTGGGGGTGCCCAGGGTGTAGCCGGTGCGGGTGAGGTGGCGGCTTTCCTGCAGAAGGTAGGCCAGGCCGAAGTCCATCACCTTGGGGTGGCCTTCCTTAGTGAGGAGGATGTTTTTGGGGGTGAGGTCCCGGTGGAGGATGCCCTGGGCGTGGAGGTGGGCCAGGGCTTCCATCACCTCCTGGGCCGCCTCCAGGATGCGCTCCCCCTCGGGACCCTCCTCAAAGGGGCCCAGGCGGTCAAAGGTGCCCCCCTCCACCAGCTCCATGACGAAGTAGGGCCTGCCGTCCTCCTCCCCCAGGTCCAACACCTGGACGATGCCGGGGTGAAAGAGGCGGGAGAGGGCCCGGACCTCCAGCAAAAAGCGCTCCCTCTCGGGGGGAAGGGCCCGGGGGTGGAGGAGCTTCACCGCCACCTTGCGCCCCAGACGCTCGTCCACCGCCCGCCAGACCTCGGCCATGCCCCCGGAGCCCAGGGGAGCCTCGAGGCGGTACCGCCCGCCCAGGACCATGTGGGCCATTCTATTCTTCCGGCTCTAGGCGCTTCAGGAGTTCGGCCAGCTCCTCTTTGTTCCCCTCCAGTTCCTGGACGATTTTGGCGATGGCCAGGCGCACCACCTCTGATTTGGAAACCAAGCGCTCAGGACTGGAAAGGGCGTAGGCGGCCCGGGTGAGGAGGGCGTCCTGCTCCTCGGAGATGACCACCTGCAGCCGCTTCTTTTCCCTCTTCGGCATACCGCCCCTTGGGGTTTAGTGTAGCAGAAGGCCCATTGGCTTGACAATGCGTTTCTTGCGCTTTATGCTTACCGTGAGTAAGGTGTGTATGACGCACCCAGATCCGGGAAAAGGGGGCCGCAGGGTCCTGCGCGTGGAAGGGGGTGCGCCCCTTTCCGGAGAAGTGCGCATCTATCCCGCCAAGAACGCCGCCCTCCCTATCTTGGCGGCAAGCCTCCTCACCGAAGAGCCCGTCACCCTCCTGGAGGTCCCCAGGCTCCGTGACGTGGAGGTGATGCTGGAGCTTCTGGCCCACCTTGGCACCCGCTACGCCTGGGAAGGGCGCACCCTCCACCTCCACACCCCGGAGATCCGCTCCACCCATGCGCCCTACGAGCTGGTGGGGCAGATGCGGGCCAGCTTCATCGTCTGGGGAGCGCTTCTTGCCCGGGTGGGGGAGGCCAGGATCTCCCTCCCCGGGGGGTGCGCCTTCGGGGCCCGGCCTGTGGACCAGCACGTTAAGGCCCTAAGGGCCCTGGGGGCCGAGGTGGTGGAGGAGGAGGGCCAGTTCTACGCCCGCAGGACCCGCCCCCTCTCGGGCCGGGTGGTTTTTGACCTGCCCACCGTGGGGGGCACGGAGCAGGCCATGCTGGCCGTGGCCCTGGGGGGGGAGGCCACCTTGGTTCAGGCGGCCATGGAGCCGGAGGTGGAGGACCTGGGCCGCTTCCTGGAGATGCTGGGGGTGGAGGTGCGGGGTCTGGGCGGGGCGGTGCTCCACGTGCGGGGGGCCAAGCGCCTAGGGGGGGGCACTTACCGCATCATCCCCGACCGCATAGAAGCCGGCACCTACCTCTTGGCGGCGGCGGCCACCCGAGGAAGCCTCACCCTCACCGGGGTTCGCCCCGACCACCTGGACGCTTTATTGGATAAGTTGCAAGGTTCTGGGCACCGCCTCGAGGTAGGGGCGGACTGGGTGCGCTTCACCGCCACCCCCGACCCCCTTCCCCTTCAGGTGGAGGCCCGGGAGTACCCGGGCTTTCCCACGGACTTGCAGCCCATCGTCACCGCCTACCTGGCCACGGTGCCCGGGCAGAGCACCGTGACCGACCGGGTCTACCCCGACCGCTTCACCCACGTGGGGGAGCTGGCGAGGATGGGGGCGGAGCTCTACTTGAAGGACCGCACCCTCCTCATCCACGGCAAGCGCCTCCACGGGGCCCAGGTCAAGGCCCTGGACATCCGGGCTGGGGGCGGGTTGGTGGTGGCCGCCTTGAGCGCCGAGGGGGTTTCGGAGATCGAGGGGGTTTACTTCCTGGAGCGGGGGTACGAGGACCTGGTGGAACGGCTGGGTGCCCTAGGGGCCCAGGTGCGCCTCGAGGAAACCCCCCTGGCCGTGGCGGCCGACTGATGGCCTCGTCCCCTTCGCCCACGAACTCCCGGTACTCCTGATCCAAAGCCCGCATGAGGGCCTTGAGGTCCCGGGGCTTGGCGGTGAAGTACCAGCGGCCCTTTTCCCCGGGAAGGAAGTGGGCGTAGCCCTTGGCCTCCAGGGCCTGGGCCAGACGTGCGGCCTCGGGGAAAGTGGGGTACACTAAAGGGCGGTATGGACCTGGACCTTCTCGCCAAGCGCCTCGAGGGCCTTCGGGGGTATCTTTGACATCCCCGGAAAAGAGGCCCGCCTAAAGGAACTGGAACCCCGCCTGGAGGATCCCGGCCTCTGGCAAAACCCGGAGGAGGCCCGAAAGGTGAGCCAGGAAGCGGCCCGCCTCCGGCGCACCGTGGAGAACTTCCGTTCCTTGGAAAGCGACCTCCAGGGGCTTTTGGAGCTTTGGGAGGAGCTTCCCGCCGAGGAGCGGGAGGCGCTCAGGCCCGAGCTGGAGGAGGCCACAAGGAAGCTGGACGAGCTTTACCACCAGACCCTCCTTTCCTTCCCCCACGCCGAGAAAAACGCCATCCTCACCATCCAGCCCGGGGCCGGGGGAACGGAGGCCTGCGACTGGGCGGAGATGCTCCTTAGGATGTACACCCGCTTCGCCGAGCGCCAGGGCTTCCAGGTGGAGGTGGTGGACCTCACCCCTGGGCCCGAGGCGGGCATTGACTACGCCCAGATCCTGGTCAAGGGGGAGAACGCCTACGGCCTCCTCTCCCCGGAGGCGGGGGTCCACCGCCTGGTGCGCCCCTCGCCCTTTGACGCCTCGGGCCGCCGCCACACCTCCTTCGCCGGGGTGGAGGTCATGCCCGAGGTGGACGACACCGTGGAGGTGGTGATCCGGCCCGAGGACCTGCGCATCGACGTCTTCCGCTCCCAGGGCCACGGGGGCCAAGGGGTGAACACCACGGACTCGGCGGTGCGCATCGTCCACCTGCCCACGGGCATCACCGTCACCTGCCAGGCTACAAGGAGCCAGATCAAGAACAAGGAGCTCGCCATGAAGGTCCTCCGCTCGAGGCTTTTTGAGCTGGAATGGAAGAAGAAGCAGGAGGAGCTTCAGAGGCTCCGGGGCGAGGCTCGGCCCATCGAGTGGGGGAGCCAGATCCGTAGCTACGTCCTGGACAAGCAGTACGTGAAGGACCACCGCACGGGCCTCATGCGCTTTGACCCCCAGAACGTCCTGGACGGGGACCTTTTGGACTTCATCTGGGCCGGGTTGGAGTGGAAGGCGGGCCGCCGTCAGGCGGCGGAGGAAGTCGAGGCGGAGTAATGCCACCCCATGCCCGCTTGCCCTTGGGCCAAGGGCTTGGGAGACGCTTAGGGAGGCCCTTCTTGATTCCGGGCGAGGGCTTTCTTCAAGAGCGCCGCGATGCGGGCTTCCTCGGCGGGACCCAGCGTAGGCCACGGGCCACATGGGCCCTTCGTCCAGCTGGGCCAGGTCGGTGAACCCTAAGGTGGCGTAACGGGCCTTGAACTTGTGGGCGGGTTGGAAGAAGCAAAGAACCCGGCCCTTCCGGGCATAGGCGGGCATCCCGTACCGAAGCCGCGGCTGAAGCCTGGGGGCTTCTTGCCGGACGAGGGCGTGGAGCCTCAGGAAGAGGGAGCGATCGGGCTCGGGCTACAGCCAGGACCGCTTTCTCTCCTTGGGGCCGCTTGCTTGAAGGCGCGGCTTCAGGGCCGCCTTCTCCTCGGGGGTGAGTCCCATCAATAGACGTCCTCCGGGGCCTTGTACACCTCCCCGGTGAGCCAGTAGATGACCCTTTCGGCGATGTTCTCCAGGTGGTCCCCGAGCCTTTCGTAGCTCCGGGCCACCCGCATCAGGGTGAGGGCCTTGGTGAGGGTGCGGGGGTCTTCCATCATGTAGGTGATGAGTTCCCGGCTCACCTCCTCGTAGAGGGCGTCCACCTGGTCGTCCATGCTGAGGACCATGCGGGCGAGCCCCGCGTCCCGCTCGGCCACGGCCTTGCTCAGGGCGTCCATCATCTCCAGGAGCCTGCGGCCCATCTCGGGGAGGATGACGTAGCGCTTCAAGGGAGGCTCCTGGGAGAGGAGGAAGGCGTCCTCGGCCACGTGCATGGCGTAGTCCCCGGCCCGCTCCAGGTCGGTGAGGGCCTTGATGACGGTGAAGATGAGGCGCAGATCCGAGGCCACGGGCTGGTGCCGGGCGATGACGGCGATGGCCTGGTTCTCCACCTTGAGCTCCAGGGCGTCCACCTCCTTGTCCCGGGCGATCACCCCTTCGGCCTTGGCCCGGTCCGCCTCCACCAGGGCCTCCGTGGCCTCCTGGGTCATCTGGCGCACCAAGGAGAGCATCCGGAGGCTTTCTTCCAGAAGCTCGTTTAGGGCTTTGTCTAAGGCTTCGCGCATGCTACCTCCTTCCTTCAGTCTAGGGGAAGGCGCACCCCGAAAACGTTGGCCTCCCCTTCCCGCCCGGCGTAGGCCTCACCGCCCAGGGCCCGGGCCAGGCGGCGCACCAGGTAGAGGCCGAGGCCCTGCCCTCCCACCTCCACCTTTCCCCGCCTTCCGGGGAGGAAGAGGGCCTCGTACTCGGAGAGGGGAGGACCCGCGTCGCGCACCTCAACATAGACCCATCGGAAAGGGCCCAGGGGGTCCCCGCCCGCTTCTTCCCGAGAGAGGAGGCGGATAGGGTCTTGGCCGTACTTGAGGGCGTTGTCCAGGAGGTTGAGGAGGATCTGCAGGAGGCTTTCCGGGTCGGTGGTGAGGGCGTGGGGAAGGGAGACCTCCACCACCCTTCCCTTAAGCCTTTCCTGGAGGAGGCCTTCCAGCCTTGGCCAAAGCTCGGCCAGGGCCACGGGCCGCTTGGGGCCGGGCCGGATGGGGGAGAGGGCTTCCACCAGGCGGGCGAGACGGGCCACCTCGGCCTTGAGGAGGGCCAGGACCTCCCTTTCCTGGGGGGTCTTGGGGGTGAGCGCTTCCAGGAGGGGGCCCATGCCGGAAAGGGGAGTGCGGAGCTCGTGGGCTAGGGTCTGGGTGGCCTCCTCCAGGGCCTGGAGGCGCCTCTGCCCCTCGGTTTCGTCCAGGAGGTAAAGCCTTCCCGGGAGGGCCCTGGCCCAAAGCAGGCGGTCCCGCACCTCCAAAAGCCTCTCCCCGCCGTGGAGGGCCAGGGCCTCGAGGCGGTGGTCCCTAAGGGCCAGGAGGAGAGGGCGTCCCATCACCTTTTCCCGGTTCACCCCGAGGAGCTCCGCGGCCTTGGGGTTGAGGTAGACCACCTGGCGGTTCTCGTGAAGGACAAGGCCCTCCAGGGCCTCTTCCCAGGCCTGGGCCCGCGCCTCCTCGTCCCTCACCCTTCCCCCGCTTCCTTGAACCGGTACCCCACCCCACGCACCGTTTCCAGGAAGCGGGGGGCCTTGGGGTCCTCCCCGAGCTTTTCCCTTAACTGGAGGACGTGCTGGTCCACGGTCCTGGGGGTGCCCATAAAGTCTTGGCCCCACACCGCCTCCAGAAGCTCTTCCCGGGTGTAGACCCGGCCCGGGCGGCTTGCCAGGAAAGCCAGAAGCTCAAACTCCCGCCGGGTCAGGGGAAGGGGCCGCCCCTCCAGGCTCGCCTCCATGCGCTCCAGGTCCAAGAGAAGGGGCCCCCTTTTGAGGATCTTGCGCTTGCCCGCCCGGCGCAGGAGGGCCTCGAGGCGGGCCAGGAGCTCCTCGGTGGCGAAGGGCTTCACCAGGTAGTCGTCCGCCCCCCGGGAAAGCCCCTCCACCCGGTCCCGCACCTCGGCCCGGGCGGTGAGCATGAGGACGGGGAGGTGGGGGTAGGGCCCCTGGCGCATCCTCTCCAGGAGGCGGGTTCCCGGCTCGTCGGGGAGCATCCAGTCTAGGATCACCACCTCGGCCTCCTTGAGAAAGCTCCAGGCTTCCTGGGCCAGGGCGGCCTCGAGGACCCGGTAGCCCGCTCGCTCCAGGGCGAGGCGCACCCCCAGGCGCACGGCGGGTTCGTCCTCTACCAGGAGCACCGTAGCCACGCCTCCAGTCTAGCCCCTTTCCTGTCAGCGTTTTGTCAAGGATTTTGCTTGACAGGCTTCGCCGCGGCGTGCTACCCTTCTAGAGGCTGGGGCGGCTAGCTCAGCGGAAGAGCGCTCGCCTCACACGCGAGAGGTCGTAGGTTCAAGTCCTACGCCGCCCACCAAGTCCAGGACACAAAGCTTCCCCCCACGGTAGCGTGGGGGGAAAGCCTTTAGCCGGTTTATCAGCCGGTCTATTCACTCAGGCTTGGGCGCGGGTAGCGGGGTGGAGAAGGTCTTCCAGGTCCAAGACGTACCCCCGGCGCTCCTCCTCCAGAAGGTGGCGGTACACGCTGAGGGTGATGGTGGGGGAGGCGTGGCCCAGCCGCTCACTCACCACCTCCAGGGGGATGCCCCGGGAGAGGGCCAGGGTGGCCCAGGTGTGCCGGAGGTCGTGTACCCGCACCCGGCCCAGGCCCGCCCTTTCGGCCAGGCGGCGGAGGTAGTGGTTGAAGGCATCGGGGTCCACGGGCTTCTCCCCGCCCACCAGGAAGAGGCCGCCCACCTCCTCCGGGGTCAGGCGCTCCAGAAGCTCCTCCCGGCGGGCTTGGAGCCTAAGGAGGAGCCCCCTCGGTAGGGGCACCACCCGCTTGGCCGTGGGGGTCTTGGGCTCGGAGAAGGCCCCCTTGCCCTTGACCTTTACCCAAGCACGCCACACCCGCACCTCGCCCCGCTCCAGGTCCACGTCCCGCCATTGGAGGGCCAGGGCCTCCCCCCGGCGCAAGCCGGTTTCC
>NZ_JBWGQW010000052.1:0-9953 GCF_056332225.1 Thermus sp.
TTGGCGAAGAGCTCCAGCGTGGCCCGGCCGAGGCCGTGGGCCGCCCCCGTGATGAGCACCGCCTTGTCCTTGAGCCGCATGCCCCACCTCCAGACGACCAACCGGTCGGTAAGCCCACCCTACTCCCGGCCGCGGGGCCCCGTCAAGGGCCAGGCGTAATAGGGGGTCTCCACGAACTCGGGGGGGCCTCCCAGGTAGACCCGAAGCCCGGGCAGGACCAGGGTCTCCCCCTCCCACTCAAAGGCCAGGGGGTCCACCTCCAGGGGGTAGTGGAGGACGGCCTCCCTGGGAAGGCCGAGCCTGAGCCACTCGGGCGGGGATACCCGCCCCACCAGGAGGTAGCGGGCCCGCCGCGGCCCCCCCTCGGTGTAGAGAAAGACCTCCTCCCCCAGGTCCAGGAGGAAGGCGCGCCGCCGCACGAAGAGCCTGGCCCTACGGGTCCAGGTAGACATGGGGCCTCTCCCCCAGGCGGGCGACCCGGACCCCCGCCCCGTAGAGCCGGGCGAGGAGGGGCTCCTGGAACACCGCCTCGGGCCTCCCCTCCGCCACCACCCTTCCTCCCTCGAGGACCGCCACCCGGTGGGCGAGGGCCGCCTGGTTGGGGTCGTGGAGGACGGAGAGCACCCCAAGCCCCATCCCCGCCAGGCGCCTGAGGAGGGCCACCACCCCCCCCTGGTGCTCCAGGTCCAAGAAGGTGGTGGGCTCGTCCAACAGGAGGTACCTGGGCCTTCCCGCCAGGGCCCGGGCCAGGAGGACCCTTTGCCTTTCCCCGCCCGAGAGGGTGCCGAGGAGCCTTCCCCGGAAGCGGGAGGCCCCGGTGACCTCGAGGGCCCATTCCACCGCCTCCCGGTCCTCCCTCCCCTCCCTTCCCCAAAGCCCCAGGTGGGGAAGCCTCCCTAGGCGCACCACCTCCTCCACGAGAAGCCCCTCGGGGTAGGGGCCGTTTTGGGGGAGGTAGCCGAGGAGGCGGCCCCGCTCGTAGCTCCCGTAGGCCTTAAGGGGCCTTCCCTCCAGGAGCACCTCCCCCCGCCTGGGCCTAAGGAGCCCCGCCATCACCTTGAGGAGCGTGGTCTTCCCCGAGCCGTTCGGCCCGAGGAGGGCGAGCCACTCCCCCGGGCGCAAAAGGAGGTCCACCCCCTTCAGGGCGAAGGGCCCCACGATTCCCCTGGCCTCAAGCCCGCCCACGGCGCCTCCACATGAGGTAGAGGAAGAAGGGCCCCCCGAGAAGGGTGGTGACCACCCCCACGGGAAGCTCGGCGGGCCGGGCCAGGGTGCGGGCGAGGAGGTCGGCCAAGGCGAGAAGCGCCCCGCCCCCTAGGGCGCTCGCGGGCAGGAGAAGGCGGTAGTCCTCCCCCAGGAGACGGCGGAGGAGGTGGGGGGTCACCAGACCCACGAAGCCGATGATCCCCGCCTGGGCCACGGCCGCGGCGGTGAGGAGGCTCGCCGCCCCCAAAAGGAGGAGCTTGAGGGCCTCGAGGGGAAGCCCCAGGCTCTTCGCCGTCTCCTCCCCGAGCCCCAGGGCGTTCAGCACCCGGCCCAGGAAGAGGAGGGGGGGGAAGGCCAGGGCGAAGAAGAGGGCGAGGACCCGCACCCCCTCCCACCCGGCGAAGGCCAGGTTGCCCAGGGTGTAGGCAAACACCGCCCGCACCCGGTCGGCGTCCTGCATCATCAGGTAGGTGGTGGCCCCGGTGAGGACGCTCCCCGCCACCACCCCGGCGAGGACGAGCTCCCCGGTGCGGGCCACCCCCCCCGCCAGGACCAGGGTGAGGAGGGTGGCCAGGAGGGCCCCCAGGAAGCCGTAGAGGGTGGCGGAGAGGGGCAGGTGCTGGAAGACGGCGTGCTGGGCGAACGCCGGGGAAAGCCCCCCGAGAAGCGCGGCGAAGAGGGTCACGGCGAAGGCCGCCCCCGAGGCCGCCCCCATGAGGTAGGGGTCGGCCAGGGGGTTGCGGAAGAGCCCCTGGAAGGCCGCCCCCGAGACCCCCAAGGCCGCCCCCACCAGGACCCCGGCCAGGACCCGGGGGAGCCTGAGCTCGGTGACGATGGGGTTCTCCGCCTGCCCGAGGAGGGCCCTAACCACCTCCGCCGGGGAGAGGGGAACGGCCCCCAGGCCCACCCCCAGGACCAGGGCCAGGAGGAGCAGGGCAAGGAGCCAGGCGAAGACCAGGCCCCGCCTGAAGGCCAGGGGAAGGCTTAGGGTCATGGCCTGCCGTGGAAGCAGTCCACGAGGAGCCTCAGGCCCTGGGCCACCCGGGGGCCGGGGCGGGAGAGGAGATTATCCTCGCCTCCGGTGTAGACGCAGATCCGGCCCGCGCGCACCGCCTGGATCCGGTCCCAGCCGGGGCGCTTGCGGAGGGTCTCCAGGGCGTTCGGGTAGGTGGCCACGATGACCTCGGGGTTTTTCTCCACCACGAACTCGGGGCTGATCTTGGGGAAGAGGCCGAGCTCCTTGGGTACGATGTTCACCCCCCGGGCCTTGCTTATGAGGACGCCGATGAAGCTTTCCGGGCCCACGGTGTAGGGGGTGGGGTCAATCTCGTAGTAGACCCGGGGACGGGCCTTGGCCTTCGCGGCCCGGGCCTCCTCCTGGTAGACCTCCTTCTGGATCTGGGCCACGAGCCGCTCCGCCTCGGCGGGAAGGCCGAGGAGCCGCCCCAGGGTGCGCACCGTCTTGAAGATGTCCTCGTAGGTCTCGGTCCTCACGGCGTAGACGGTAAGCCCCGCCCGCTCCAAGGTCTCGTAGAGCCTCCCGTACTTGGAGACCAGGACCAGGTCGGGCTTGAGGGAAACGATGAGCTCGGGGTTGGGGTTATAGAGGCCGCCCGCCTTGGGGAGCCTCTTGACGCTTTCCGGCCAGTCGGAGTAGTCGTCCGTGGCCACGATGCGGTCGCAGGCCCCAAGGGCGCAGACCGTCTCCGTGACCGAGGGGAGCATGGTGACGATGCGCTTGGGCGGGGCCTTAACCGTGACCGTGCGCCCCAGGTCATCGGTTAAGGTGAGGGGAAAGGCCAAAGCCAGAGCCAAAAGAACCGAGAGCGCCGCCAGAATCCTCTTCATGCCTACCTCCCTAAGGCCGCTAGGGCCAGGCCCGGGGGAGGTAGGGAAAAGCCCCTGCCGGGAGGCAGGGGCCAAAGGCCAAAAGGCGTTTGTCCCCCACTTCTCCCCCATCCGCGTGAGGTGCCCGCCCAGGGGAGGGACGGGCGGCCCTGGCAGGCATTCGGGCTTCCGGCCTGCGACGAAGGGCCTGACGCTTGGCCGGTTACCGTTGCGGGACAGCGCCGGACTTGCACCGGACTTCCCCACTTTAAGCCTGGACTACGCGCCCAGGCACCAGGGCAACGGGACCTGGCTTTTCGGCCCTAGCGGGCCTTAGCCCTAAGGCTAAGGCCAAAGGGCGGAAAGGGCAAGGGGTGAACCCGGACAACCACAAGCCTTCCCGCGCTCCTTGACCCCAACCCCTGGGGTGCGAAAAAAGAGGCCGTGCCATGCGGCAAGACCGGGAGCACCCTCGGAACATGGGCTTCGGCCGACCCACCGCTTGGACGCCGAAACCCGCAAGGCGGCCCCCGCAGAGGCGCAAGGCATGACCCGTTGGGTCCAGGGAGTTACAACGCCGCCTTACCGGGCTCGGGGAAGGTGAGGATGGTGGAGGCGGAGCGGAAGGGGTGGGCGGCCCTGCCCACCCTTTTGGCGCACGTCCTGCTGGGGGGGTACTTCCTCAGGGACCTCCCGGCGGGATCGGTGAAGGGCTGAGGGCAGGCCCCTCCGGGAAAGGCCCAAGGTAAGCCCGCACCGCCGCCAGGTCAAAGAGGGCGTGGCCCACGCTCTTGAAGAGGACGAACCGCCCCTCGCTCCGCCTCCCCAAAAGCGCCTCCCTCAGGGAAACCACGGGCCTTTCCACCCCCTGAAGCTCCCCGGCCTCCAAGAGGGCGTCCTCGGTGTCGCAGTAAAGCGCGGCCTCCCGCACCAGGGCCTCGGGCACCTCCCGCATCTCCGGGCGGAAGGACCCCACCGCCGCGAGGAACACCCCCTCGGGCACCCGCTCGGGGAGGACCGGGGTGGGGCTTGGGGTGGCGGTGACCACGAAGGCCACGTCCTCAGGGACCTCCTCCCCCCGCCATTCCTCGGCGGGAAGCCCTAGGGCCCGGGCCTTCGCCAAAAAGGCCTCTACCCGCTCCCTTCCCCTCCCCCGCACCAGGACCCGGGTGAGGGGAAAGCCCTCGCGGAAGGCCTCGAGGTGGGCCTCCCCCACCGCCCCGGGCCCCACCACCAAAAGGGCCCCCTCCCGCCTTAGGGCGAGGGTTTCCGCCGCCAGGAGGGAAAGGGCGGCGGTGCGCCTCCGGGTGAGCTCCTCCCCGGGGAGGTGGAAGACCTTCCCGTCGGAAAGCCGCCTGGCCCAGACCTCGGCCTGCACCGCCGGGGCCTTTTGGGGCTCCACCGTCACCAGCTTGCACAGGACCACCTCCTGGTCGGCGGCGGGCATCACCAAAAAGCTCCCCCCGGGGATGGGGAGGACCTGCCGCCTGGGGGCCACCGCTCCCCGGAGGAGGACCTCCCGGATGGCCCCCGCCAGTTCCCGATAGCTGGGCATACCCCTAGAATGCCCCACATGGAAGCCCTCCTCAACACCGTGGTCCCCGTGGCCCTGGTGGTGGCCTCGGGCTACCTTCTGGGAAGACGCCTTCCCATGGACCTCACCACCCTAAGCCGCCTCACCCTCTACCTCCTGGTGCCCGCCCTCATCCTGGACAGCATGTACCGGGCGGAGTTCACCCGGGAGGGGCTTTGGGGGCTCGTCCTGGGCTTCGCCCTCACCTACGGGGCCCTCTACCTCCTCATCGGGGCCACGGGCAGGCTCCTCGGCCTCTCCCGGGAAGCCGCCAAGGGGCTTCTCGTCTGCGGCCTCTTCCCCAACTCCGGAAACATGGGGCTCTCCCTCACCCTCTTCGCCCTGGGGGAGGAGGGCCTGCGGCGGGCCGTGGTCTACTTCGTCCTCTCCAGCGTGGTGATGTTCGGCCTGGGCCCGGCCTTCATCCGGGGAGGAGGGCTGAAGGAAGGCTTTCTCTTCACCCTGCGCCTCCCCCTCTTCTACGCCCTCTTCCTGGGCCTCCTCTTGAGAGCCCTGGACCTCACCCTTCCCTTCCGCCTGGACGAGGGGGTCAGGCTCATGGGCCAGGCGGCCATCCCCGTCCTCCTCCTCACCCTGGGGATGCAGATGGCCAAGACCCCTTTCCGGGTCGGGGCCTTTGAGGGCGTGGCCAGCGCCCTGAGGCTCCTTTTCGCCCCCCTCGTGGCCTACGGGGTGGGGGCCCTCCTCGGCCTCCCCCGGCTTGAGCACCAGGTCCTGGTCCTCCAGTCCGCCACCCCCGTGGCGGTGAACGCCTTCCTCCTCACCAAGGAGTTCGGCGGGGACGCCCTTAGGGTCGCCCGGAGCGTGGTGGTCTCCACCTTCCTCGCCTTCCTAACGGTTCCCCTGGTCCTTTACCTCCTCGGGGTCCGGTAGCCTCGGGGTCCCCAGGTCCAGCTGGAAGAGGGGCTCTCCCTCCCAAAGCCCCACCAGGCGGTGGTACCCCTCCCCCAGGGGAAAGCGGGCCTCGTAGGTCCCAGGGCCCTCCAGGAAGAGAGCCCTTTCCTTGAGGAGGGTCTCCCCCCGGAACCAGCGGAGGAGGAGGTAGCCGGGCCGGGGAAGCCTCTCCACCCGGAGGGCGAGCCTCGCCTCTCCCCCTTCCGGGAAGAGGCGGGCCACGGCGAAGGGCCTCTCCGAAAGGGGAGGCACCCCCGGGTCCAGGGGCAAAAAGGTGTAGCGGCAGGCGGCGAGGAGGGGAAGAAGCAGTAAAAGAATCCAAGCCGAGGCAAAAGGGCGCTCTAGGCGCGCTTTCCCGGGGCCAGCACGGGGCGGCCTCACCTTCCCTCCCCAGCGGTAGAGAGGGCGAGGAGGGCGATGGCGGCGGTCTCCGCCCGGAGGATGCGCCTTCCCAGGGTCACCGGGAGGAAGCCCCGCTCCTGGAGAAGGGCCACCTCCTCCTCGGCGAACCCCCCCTCGGGGCCCACGGCGAGGGCGAGGGGCTTTTCTGGGTCCAGGACCTCCCGCACCCTCACCCTCGCCCCCACGTGGGCCAAGAGGCCCTGGTCCACCCGGGGCACCTCCCCAAGGGGGATGGGGGGGAGGACCTCGGGGACCCAAAGCCTCCCCGACTGCTTGGCCGCCTCCTTGGCGATGGCCCGAAGGCGGTGGAGCTTCCCCTCCCCCATCTCCTTCGGGACGGAGTGCCGGGTGACGAGGGGCTGGATGCGGGTAGCCCCGAGCTCCGTGGCGGCCCGCACCACCTCGGAAAGCTTGTCCCCCTTGAGGAGGGCCACGTAGAGGACCACCTCCACCCCCACCTCGCGCTCTGGCCTCCTCTCCTCCAGGAGGCGGTAGCGCACCGGGGGGCCCAGGTCCACCACCTCGGCCAAAGCCTCCCGCTCGGCGTCAAACACGGTGAAGCGGTCCCCCACCCGGGCCCTCAGGACCTCCACCAGGTGGCGGCCCTCCTCCGGGGGAAGGACCCCGGTTAGGCCAGGGCTGTAGGCGCGGTGGGGGCGCACGCTACCTCCGGTAGGCGAGGAGGACCCACTCCCCCTCTCCTTCCTCCTCCAGGGGCAGGAAGCCCGCCCCCTCCAGGGCCTCCCGCACCGAGGGGGCCTTCTCCCGGAGGATCCCGGTGAGGAGGAGCCTACCCCCTGGGGCGAGGGCCTCCCGGTAGCGGGGGGCAAAGGCGGCGTGGAGCTCGGCGAAGAGGTTGGCCACCACCAGGGAGAAGGGCCCCAGAGGAAGGGCCTCTTCCAGGCTCCCGAGGAGGAAGCGGGGGGACACCCCGTTCCTCTTGGCGTTGGCCTCCGCCTGGGGAAGCACGGCGGGGTCTATGTCCGCGCCCAGGGCCTCTCCCCCAAGCTTCTCCGCGGCGATGGCCAGGATTCCGCTTCCCGTGCCCAGGTCCAAGACCTTTTCCCCGGGGCGGAGGTGGCGGGCGAGGGCCATGAGGGCGAGGCGGGTGGTCTCGTGGTGCCCGGTGCCGAAGGCCATGCCGGGCTCTATGACCAAGGGGACCTCCGGGCCCTCCCAGGCGTGCCAGGGGGCGAGGACCACAAAGGGCGGGGCCAGGGCGGGCTTTAGGTCCCGCCGCCAGGCCGAAAGCCAGTCCTCGTCGGGAAGCTCCTCCCACTCCCCCCCGAAGGGAAGCTCCAGGGGGGCTTGGAAGTAGGCCAGGACCTCCCCTTCCCGCTCCTCTAGCCCCCGCGCCCCGCGGTCAAAGAGCTCGGGGAGGATGGGGTCCAGCTCCCAAGGGGTGCCCTTCAGGCGGTAGACCCACACCCCGCTATTCTACCCGGTAGCGGCAACAGCTTCCCCCGCTGGCGATGCGCTCCTCCCGCACCAAAGGCAGGCCCAGAAGCTCCTGGTAGGCGAGAAGCTCGCTTTCGCAGAGGGCCTCGTGGTCCCGGGAGAGGGCGAGCTTGGGGCAGCGCCTCTGGCAAAGGTAAAGGCGCCCTCCCTCCTCCACCACCTCCGCCTCGTAGCCCTGCTCCTTAAGGAAGGCCGCCAAGCGCGCAAGGCGCTCCCGCAAGGGAAGGCCCTCCCGGGCCAGGGGAGCGAGAAGGGCCCGGTGCCTTTGGAGGAGGAGCGCCACCACCCTCTCCTTCCCCAAGGCCTCCTCGAGGCCCCGGAGCACGTCCCCGCATAAGGCGGCGTAGGAGCTCTCCCCGTCCTGGGCCCGGTAAAGCCGGTAGGGCCTTCCCCGCCCCGGGCACTTCCGCACCTCCGAGCGCACCAGGCCGCGGGCCTCGAGGTCCTGGAGGTGCTTCTGGACCGCGGCCCGGCTCACCCCCAAGGCGGCGGCCACCTCCTTGGCGGTGAGGGGCTTGGCCCGGAGGAGGTCCAGAACCTTTTCCTTGGTGCCTTCCAGAAGAAGGGCCATGCCTAGGCCATGGGCAAGGGCAAAAAGGCCTGCACGCTTAAGGCCGCGGCGAGCTCCCGGGCCGCCTTCAGGAAGGCCTGGGCCTCGAGGCCCTCGGGGTCGGCCACCAGGATGGGCACGCCCCGGTCGCCGCTTTCCCTGAGGGGAAGGGTGAGGGGAACTTCCCCGAGGAAGCGGGTCTTGAGCCTCTCCGCAAGCCGCCTGCCGCCCCCCTCCCCGAAGATGGGGGTGGGCCTGCCGCAGTGGGGGCAGAGGAAGGCGCTCATGTTCTCCAAAACGCCCAAGAGGGGCACCTGGACCTTCTTGAACATGTCCGCGGCCCGCTCGGCGTCAATAAGGGCCACCTCCTGGGGGGTGGTGACGATGACCCCGCCCGAGACCCGGGTGAGCTGGGCGAGGCTTAGCTGCACGTCCCCCGTGCCTGGGGGCAGGTCCACCACCAGGTAGTCCAGCTCCCCCCAGGCCACCTCCTCCAGAAACTGCCGGATGGTGCCGTGGAGGATGGGCCCCCGCCAGACCATGGCCTGCCCCGGGGGGACGATGTTGGCCAGGGAGAGGACCCGGATCCCGTGGCGCTCCAGGGGAAGGATCCTGCGGTTTCCGTCCACCTTGAGCTTTTCCCCCTCGAGGCCGAACATCTTCGCCTGGCTGGGCCCGTAGAGGTCGGCGTCCAGAAGCCCCACCTTGGCCCCCTCCCGGCTCAAGGCCAGGGCCAGGTTGGCGGCCACGGTGCTCTTCCCCACCCCGCCCTTGCCCGAGCCCACGGCCACCACGTGCTTGACCCCGGGGATGGGGTACTGCTCGGGAGGCCTCACGCCTCCCCCGAAGCGCACCCGCACCTCCTCCGCCCCCAAGGGGGCGAGGGCCCGCCTTATGTCCGCCTCTATCTGGCCCTTCAGGGGGCAGGCCGGGGTGGTGAGGTTCACCAGGAGGTCCACCCGGCCCCCCTCCACCCGGACCTCGCCCACCATGCCCAAGGAGACGAGGTCCTTGCCGAGCTCGGGGTCCATCACGGTGCGCAGGGCCTCGAGGACCCGCTCTTCGGATAGCGCCATACCGGGACTAGAGTATACCCGAGGATAGTTTTGGGCAAGGGGCAAAGGTACAGTATACTCGCCCGTGTACCCCGAGTGGCAGAAGAAGCGCTTTTACGAGCTCCACCTGGCCTGGCTGGTGCAGGGCCCCAGGGGCTACGAGCTCCTCTTCAAGGTGAACCCCTACAGCCTCTACGCCACCAGGGAAGAGGCCCTGGAGGCCGCCAAGGCCCTCCTTCAGGGCGACCTGGACCAAGACCCAAAGGTGGGCCCTCACAAGGCCCCCGTGCGCCTAAGCGGGGAGGACCGGACCCGCTTCCTGGTCCTCCTGGAAAGCGGCAGGGCCCTCCTCCCCCTGGACCGCTACGCCCTTTTGGGGGAGGTGGCGGAGGTGGAGGAGCGCCTCCTCCACCGGGCGCCCTTTGGCGACCAAAGGAACGTCCTAAATAGCCTCCGGGGCCTCCCGGTGCGCCTCCTCTACACCCCCTTGAACGACCCCGAGGGGGAAAGCCAAGAGGTGGCCCAGGGGGTCCTGGAGGTCCTGCCCGAGGGGGTCCGGGTGGGCGGGGTCCTCCTCCCCATTCCCCAGGGGACCCCCATAGAAGGCCTGGCCTACGAGGAGGCCTTCTTCCACCTGGGGGAGGGGCGGTACTACCTCTACGCCCTCTCCAGCTCTACCCCCTCGTAAAGGGCGGCCAGGTCCAAGGGAGCGTCCACGCAGGGCAGGAGCAGTCGGCCCTCGGTGCGGACCTCCTGGGCCACATCCTCCCCTACCTTGCGACCCGTAAGGCTTACGGGCAACGCCCGGGCCGCCTCGCCCATGGCTCCATCCTAGCGCCTACGGGTAAAGTAGAGGGTAGCATGGACCTACCCAAGGCCTACGACCCCAAGTCCGTGGAGCCCAAGTGGGCGGAGAAGTGGGCGAAGAACCCCTTCGTGGCGGACCCCAGAAGCGGCAAGCCCCCCT
>NZ_JBWGQW010000053.1:0-9916 GCF_056332225.1 Thermus sp.
AGCCGGGAGTAGTCCCCGAGCCGGGCGGCCCCGGCCTTCTGGTAGGCCAGGGCGTTGGCCCGTTGCGCCCCCCCGTCCAGGCGGGGAGAAAGGGGGAAGAGGAGGGCGGGGAGCCGGTGGAAGGCGGCCTCGGCCAAGGTGCCCGCCCCGGCCCGGGCCAGGAGGAGGTCGGCGGCGCTCATGGCCAGGGGGCCGTCTACGAAGCCCGCCACGCGGTAGCCTTCCCCCTCCAGGTGGCGGTACCGCTCCAGCCACCTCTCCCCCACCTGGTGGAGGACGGGAAGGCCCAGGGGCCTGAGGAGGGGGGGGAGCCGCTCGTTGAGCTCCAGGCTCCCCTGGCTTCCCCCAAGGACCAAAAGGAGGGGCTTCCCCGGGTCAAAGCCCAGGCGGGCCTTGGCCTCGGCCTTGGGGAAGCGCACCTCCCGCACCGGGTAGCCCACCACCCGGGCCTTGGTGGCAAGCCCAGGGGCGAGGGGAAGGGGCACGCTCAGGGCGAGCCCCCGGCTTAAAGGCGCGAGGAGCCTCACCGCCAGGCCCAGCTTGGCGTTTTGCTCGTGGAGGAGGACGGGAATCCCCATGAGCTCCGCCGCGAAGGCGGCGGGAAACCCCGCGTAGCCCCCGGTGGAGAGCACCGCCTTGGGCCGCTTGGCCCGAAGGACCCCCCGGGCGGCCAGGAGGCCCAGGAGGAGCCGCCAGGCTTCCTTCGGCCTCAGGGCGCTCCGGTCCAGCTTGCCCGCGGGGACGAGGGCGTGGGGGATGGGGGTCTTGGGGAGGAGGCGGGCCTCGAGGCCCCCCAGGGCCCCCAGGTAGAAGACCTCATGCCCCCGCCGCCCAAGCTCCTCGGCCACTGCCAGGGCGGGGAAGAGGTGCCCCCCGGTGCCCCCCCCGGTCAGGAGGACCATTCCCTCACCCCCTTGCCCATGGCCTTCCGGGCCAGGCTAAGGAGAAGGCCCAGGGCCAGGCCCGAGACCAAGAGGGAGCTTCCCCCGTAGGAAACCAGGGGCAAAGGCACCCCGGTGACGGGGAGGAAGCCCAAGGTTACCCCGATGTTGAGGGCGGCCTGCAGGACCAGGTACAGGGTGAGGCCCAGGGCCACCAGGCCCTCCGTCCCCCCTAGCTTCAGGGCCAGGGACAGCCCCCGGAGGAAGAGGAGGCCATAGAGGAAGAGGACCACGAGCCCCCCAAGCCACCCCGTGGCGAAGACCACGCTGGCGAAGACCATGTCGTTGTGGGCCTCGGGCAGGTGGGGAAGGCTTCCTCCGGGCCCCTGCCCGAAAGGACCTCCTAGGAGGATGGCCTTCTGCGCCTGGAGGACCTGGTAGGCGGTTTCCTCGGGCCGGGCCTCCCCCTTTAGGTAGCTGAGAAAGCCGCTGAAGCGCTCGGAGACGTAGCGGAAGCGGTTCAGGTAAGCCCCGGAAAAGGGGGTGAGGACCAGGAAGCCCGCAAGGCCTATGGCGATGAGCCGCCGCCAGGGCACCTCGGCCAGGACGAAGAGGGAGGTCCCCAGGAGGAAGAGGAAAAGGGCCGTGGCGAAGTCCGGCTCCACCAGCACCAGCCCCACCGTGCTGCCCACCAGGAGGGCGGGGCCGAGAATGGGGTAGTCTTCCCCCTTGCGGTCCACGAAGGAGGCCAGGTACAGGACCAGGGCGATCTTGGCCAGCTCCGAGGGCTGGAAGGCGAAGGGCCCCAGGTCAAACCAACGCCGCACCCCCATGGGCCCGTCCCCCACCAGGAGGACCAGGACCAAGAGGAGGAGGTTCAGGAGAAGGAGGGCCAGGGCGTGCCGCAAGAGGAACCTCACGGAAAGGAGGCTTCCCCCAAGCATGGCCAGAAGGGCGAGCCCCACCCTGAGGAGGTGGTCTTCCAGGAGGCCAGGCTCGGCTACCCCCACCCCCAGGAGGCCAAAGGCCAGGAGGAGCAGGCCGCTTAAGAGGAGGGTGGGGTCCATGGTTCCCCTCCCAAGGCGAAGACCGCTTCCCGGAAGGCCCGGGCCCGGTCCTGGTAGTCCCGGAACTGGTCAAAGCTCGCCCCCAGCGGGGCCAGGAGCACGCTTCCCGCTTCCAAGCGCTTAAGGGCTTCCTCCACCGCCCGCTTCAGGGCCTTCCTGCCCTCCTTTTCCCCGATGACCACCACCTCCACCCCTTCCCCCAAGGCCTCGGCCATCCGGGGGCCGTCCCGGCCGATGGCCAGGATCACCCGCACCCGGGGGAGGAGGGCCTTGAGGCTCAAAAGGTCCGCCCCCTTGTCCTCCCCGCCCAGGATCCAGGCGATGGGGGCGGGGGCGGCCCTTAGGGCGGCGGCCACGGCGGGGGTGCGGGTGGCGATGGAGTCGTCTATGAAGACCACCTGTCCCTTGCGGGCGAAGACCTGGAAGCGGTGGGGGGGCTCGGGGAGGGTCTTGAGGCTCTCCCTCAGGGCCTTTTCCTCCAGGGGCCGCCCGAGGAGGTCCAGGTAGGCCCGGGTGGCCTGGAGGGCGGCCTCGAGGTTCGTCTCCCGGGGGCTCGCTTGGGGTAGGAAAGGGTAGGGCCGGGCGGGGGTGGCCTCGGCCGCCTTCCTCACCTTGGGGTCCTCCAAATTGTAGACCACGGCGTCTTCCGGGGTCAGGTTCTTGAGGAGGTTGAGCTTGGCGGCGTGGTAGGCCTCGAGGCTCCCGTGCCGGTCCAGGTGGTCTACCCCCAGGTTCAGGAGGACGGCCACCCGGGGCCGGAAGGCGTGGACGCGCTCCAGCTGGAAGCTGGAGAGCTCGGCCACCGCCACCTCGGCCTGGTCCACCACTTCCACCAAAGGTGGGTCCACGTTGCCCCCAGGGAGGGCCTTAAGCCCTTGCCCCTGAAGGAGGTGGGCGGTGAAGAGGGTGGTGGAGGTCTTGCCCGCCGTGCCGGTGATCCCCACGATGGGGGTTTCCGAGAGCCGGTAGGCGAGCTCCGCCTCCCCCAGCACCCTTGCGCCCCTTGCCCTCAGCGCCTCCAGGTGGGGGTGGGTGAGGGGCACCCCGGGGGCGGCCACCACCTCGGCGTAGGTGCCCTCGAGGCCCCAGTCCGGGGAGAAGCCCAGGGCCAGGGCCTCCGCCACCTCCTCCTCCTTGGGCCGGTCGTCGTAGAAGCGGGCGGGCATCCCCCGCCGCTTAAGGAAGCGGAGCACCCCCAGGCCGCTTCGCCCAAGACCATAGACCAGGATCATGCCCCACCTCCAAAGGCCAAGGCGGTGGCCAGGGCGGTGAGGAGGGCGAAGCGGAAGACGATCTTGGCCTCCTCCCAGCCGGAAAGCTCCAGGTGGTGGTGCAGGGGGCTCATGCGGAAAAGCCTCCTCCCCGTGCGCCGGAAGTAAAGGACCTGGGCCACCACGGAAAGCACCTCCAACACCGGGACGATGGCCACAAGGGGCAGAAGCCAAAGCTTACCCGTGACCACGAAAAGCCCCGCCACCATGGCCCCCAGGGCCTGGCTCCCCGTGTCCCCCATGAAGACCTTGGCCCGGGGGGCGTTGTGCCAGAGGAACCCCAGGACCCCTCCCAGGAGGGTCTGGGCGAAGGGGTAGGGGTAGAAGGGGAGAAGGATCACCGCCGTCACCGAGGCCAGGAGCCCGTCCAGGCCATCGGTGAAGTTGAAGGCGTTGGCCGCCCCCACCACCGCGAGGAGGATGAGGAGGACGTCCAAGAGGGGCCAGGGAGTGTAGGCCACCTGTCGGACGGCCCACAGGGCGAAGACCAGGGCCATGAGCCCTTGGAAGGCGAGTTTCTCCCGGGCCCGTAAGGGGCGGGCGAGGCTCCCCGAGAGGTCGTCCACCAAGCCCAGGAGGGCGAAGCCGAGGCCGAGGAGCCAAAGCCCAAAGAAGGCGTCCTTTCCCGAGGCCAGGTAGGCCAGGAAGGCGGCCAGGAGGAAGGCCACCCCGCCCATGCTGGGGGTGCCCTCCTTGGCCAGGTGGCTTTGGGGGCCGTCCTGGCGCACCCTTTTCCCCAGGCCCAGGCCTTTCATCAAGGAGATCCAGACCGCCGTGAGAAGCCAGGACAGGACGAGGGCTAGGGCCATGCCACCTCCTTGCACGACCGTACCGCTCCCTGGGGGGCGAGGTAGAGGGCTTCTCCGAAGGCGGCGAAGTCCTGGGCCTCGGCCAAGGGCCTCGCCCCCTCGGGGCGCACCAGGTAGACCTGGTCCAGAAGGGCCACCGCCCCGCACGCCCCCCCTTGGGCCTTGCGGGCGGGGCGGGGAAGGGGGAGGAGGCGCCCTTCCGGGTAGAAGAGGGCCTCTTCTCCCAGGGCCACCACCTGGCCCTCCCAGGCCACCACCTGGCGGAAGTTTCCGCGGGCCAGGAGGGCGCCATCCCGGTAGAGGCCCTTCCCGTCCACGTGGTAGAGGCCTTCCTCCCCCAAGAGGGCATCGTAGGCGGGGTAGGGGTAAAGGCCTTTCTCCGTCCAGATGGCTCCTTCCAGCCCCACCACGAGCCTCGGGGTGGCCCGGAGGAAGCGGGGGACCCCGGGGAGGGGGAGGCTTTGTAGGGAACCCCCTTCGTAGATCCAAAGCTGGTAGGGGTAGGCGGCGTAGAGGGCGGTTTCGCTGGCGTCCAGGAAGAGGGGAGGGCCGGGGAGGACCACCTGGAAGCGGCCCGAGACCAAGCCCCCCTGGGCGAACCCGCCGGGGTAGGGGAGGAGGGGCGCTTGGGCCTGGAGGGGGGCGCAGGCCGCGAGGAGGAGAAGAGGGCTTAGGCGTCCCATAGCTCCAGGATCCTTTCCAGGCCGAGGACCCTCGAGGCCTTCAGGTACACCAGGTCCCCCGGGGCCACCCGGGCCTTGAGCCAGAGAAGGGCCTCCTCCAGGGTTTCCACCGCCTCGCCCCCCAGGGCGGCCTGGGCCCGGGCGTGGGTCCCCAGGTAGAGGGGCTTCAGACCCAGGCGGGCCGCCTCCTCCGCCACCTCCAGGTGGAGCCTTTCCGCCAACCCGCCGAGCTCTTTCATCTCCCCCAGCACCGCCCACTTGCGCCCGGGCTGGGCGGCAAGCCAGGCGAGGCCCGCCTTCACCGAGAGGGGATTGGCGTTGTAGGCGTCGTGGAGGAAGACCACGCCCCCCATCTCCCGCCTCTCCATCCGCCCGGGGGGCAGGACCAGGCGGGAAAGCCTCTCGGCCACCGCCTCCACCTCCTCCCCCAGGAGCTCGGCCACCGCCAAGGCGGCCAAGGCCCCCAAGGCCGGGCCCAAACCGGGGTAGGGGACCCGGATTCTCCGTCCCCGGTAGCGGAAGCGGCTTTCTTGGGGCAGGAGCTCCAAGGCCTCTCCCCGGAAGCTGGCTTCCCCGAAGCCGTAGGTAGGCCAGCTCCCCCGGTAGCCGAAGCCTTCCAGAACCCCCCGGGCCTGGAGGCTCACCAGGGCCAGGGGGGCTTCCAGAAGCCGGGCTTCCTCCCGTACCACGCCTCTTAGGTCCCCGAAGGCCAGGAGGTGTTCCTCCCCCAAGGCGGTGAGGACGGAAAGCTCGGGGCGGGAGAGCGCCATGAGCCCCTCCATCTCCCCCACCCGGTCCACCCCGAGCTCCACCACGGCCCCCGGGGCCTCCTTAGGCAGGGTGAGGAAGAAGCGGGCCAGGGGCGGGGCGGTGTTCAGGTTGCCGGAAGGGGCGGGGAAGCCCAGACCCTGGGCCAGGGCCTCCTTGGTGGTGGTCTTCCCCGTGCTCCCCCCCACGGCCACCACCTTCCCCGGGAAAAGCTTCCGCAGGGCCCGCCCCAGCCTGAGCAAGGCCAGGCCCGTGTCCGCCACCTCCACCGTGGCCTCCCCCGGGCGGTCGGAGAGGACCAGGTGGGCCCCTTTGGCCAAGGCCTCCTTGGCGTAAGCCCGCCCGTGGGTGCGGCTTCCAGGCAGGGCCACGAAGAGGAACCCCGGCCCCACGGCCCGGCTGTCCCAGTGGAGGTCAACCACGGGCCGGCCCCCGGGGTATAGCCTCCCCCCCGTGGCCTCGGCCACCCATTCCGGCGTCACTTCCCTAACGTGCGCATCTTGCACCACTGCCTCACCGCCCCTCAGCATAGGGGGGAAGACCCGCATAGGCCAAGAGGCCGGCGGCCACCTCCCGGAAGATGGGGGCGGCCACCAGGCTTCCGTGGATCTCGCCCTTGGGGTGGTGGACGGCCACCACCACGGTGTACCGGGGGGCGTCCCCGGGGACGAACCCGGCGAACCAGGCGGTGAAGACCTCCTGGGAGTAACGGCCCTGGACCACCACCTGAGCGGTGCCGGTCTTGCCCGCCAGGGGGTAGCCGGGAAGGGCGGCCCTGGGGGCCAGGGCCTCCTCCAGGGCTTGGCGGACGGCCTGCGCCGTTTCCGCGGAGAAGACCCGCTCTTCCCTGGCCTTTTGGCCCTGGAAGAGCTGGGGGGTGCGGTAGACCCCGTCCACCAGGGCGGCGAAGGCGGCCGCCAGGTGCAGAGGGGTGATGAGAAAGCCCTGGCCGAAGGCGTGGTTGGCGTAGTTGACCCGGCCCCACGCCTCCGGGGGCTTGATCAGGGGAGGGGCGGTGCGCACCCCGGGGAGGGGCCTAGGGTCGGTGAGGTGGAGTTTCTCCATATAGCGATAAAAGGTTTCCTTGGGGATGCCCTCGGCCAGAAGGCTGATCCCCACGTTTGAGGAATATTTCAGCACCTCGGCCAGGGTGAGCCTAGGGGGGTGGGGCACGGCGTCGCGGATAACCCACCCTTCCACCTTCCGCCGCATGGGGGCCTCCACCGGGGTGGAAAGGCGGGCCGCTCCCTCTTCCAGGAGCATGGCGGCGGTGAGGGCCTTCATGGTGGAACCCGGCTCCAAGGCCACCAGGAAGGCGTGGTTGCGCCAGGAGAGGTCCTGTTCCGGGTCCTTGCGCGGGCCCATGGGGTCAAAGGCCGGGGCGTTGGCCACGGCCAAAAGCCTTCCTTTCCGGTCCAGGACGAGGAGGGTGGCAAAGGCTCCCCGGCTTCGTTCCAGCCCCTTCCAGAGGGCGCGTTCCGCCAAGGCCTGGATCCACGGGTCCAGGGTGAGGGTGAAGGAGCGCCCTTCCGAGAGGGCGGCGTTCAGGTCCCGCTCCAGCCCTTCCAGGCCCCGGCCAGAGGCCCGCTCGCCGAAGCCCAAAAGCTGGCTTGCGCTCTTCCCCAGGGGGTAGTACCGCCCCCCCTCGAGGCTCACCGCCAGAGGGGTGCCGTCGGCGGCGTAGAGGTTGCCCCGCAAGGGGGGCGGGGACGGGGGCGGAGGGACTGGCCTCGGCCCCCGGCTCACTAGGGCGTAGACCCCCAGGGCCAAAAGGGCGAGGTAGAGGCCCATCCCCAGGAAGACCAAAGGCACCCGGTTGGCGCCCGCGGTCACCGCTCCCACCTCCCCCGGCTCATGGGTACAAACCCTTCCTTCTCCGCCCACTCCAGCACCCGGTGGGGCTGGCTTAGGCGCCAGGCTTCTTTAAGAAGGGACTCCTCTTGGGCTTTGAGGTGTTTCAAGCGCTCCTCCATCCGGGCCAGGCGGGCCTTTTCCATCTGGTTGCGGTGGCCTGCGGCGAAGAGGAGGAGGAGGGCCAAGAGGTACAGGAGGCCAAAGCGCAGGGCCGCCCTCATGCCGCCTCCTTCTCCGCCGCCCGCAGCTTGGCGCTCCGGGCGCGGGGGTTTCGCGCCACCTCCTCTGGGGAGGGGAGCACGGGCTTTTTGGTGATTGCCTTGAGGCCGCTCGCCTTTAGGAACCGCTTCACCAATCGGTCCTCGAGGGAGTGGAAGGTGATGACCACAAGCCGCCCCTCTGGGGCCAGGACCTCGGCGGCCTGCGCGAGAAACTCCTCCAGGGCGCCAAGCTCGTCGTTCACGTACATGCGCAGGGCCTGGAAGGTCTTGCGGGCGGGGTGCCCGGCCTTGCGGAAGCCCACTGCCTGGCGGATGATTTCCGCCAGTTCCGTGGTGGTCTGGATGGGTTTCTTCCTCCTCGCTTCCACGATGGCCTTGGCGACGCGCCAGGCCTGCTTTTCCTCTCCCAGGTCCCGGAGGATGCGGTAAAGCTCCTCCAGGGGCAGGGTGTTCACCACCTCCTCTGCTGTGGGGCCCTCCTCCCCCATGCGCATGTCCAGGGGGCCTTCCTTCTGGTAACTGAAGCCCCGCCTGGGGTCGTCCAAGTGGAAGCTGGAGACCCCGAGGTCCGCCAGGATTCCCGCCACCTCTTCCACCCCCGCTTGGTGGAGCACCGCCTTTAAGTGGCGGAAGTTGGCCCGGTACACCCGGAGGCCGGGGAGGTCCAAGGCCCGGGCCCGAGACACGGCTTCGGGGTCCTGGTCCAGTCCCAGGACCAGCCCTCCCCGCTCCAGGATGCCCCGGGCGTGGCCAGCGCCTCCCAGGGTGGCGTCCACGTACACCTTGCCGGGTTCTACCCTCAGGAAGTCCAGGGCTTCTTGGTACAGGACGGGAATGTGCTGGGCAACGGTCTTCATAAATACCTACCCAATGAGTCCCTTGAGCGCCTCGGGGGCCGGTGGGTGGCGCATAATTTCTTCGATGGTCTTCCACCAGCGTTCCTGGCTCCAGATCTCCAGCCTGCCCGGGGCTCCGGCCACCACCACCTCGCCCCCTTCCTGGAGCCCGGCGAACTGGCGCAAGGGAGGGGGGATCAGGACCCGGCTGGCGTTGTCCATCCGGGTCTTGTGGGCTCCCGAGTAGAAGAAGCGGACGAAGGCGCGGGCTTCGGCATCGGTGAGGGGAAGGTTGACCAGCTGCTCTTCGATCTTGCGCCAGCGGTCGGAGGGAAAGACGTAAAGGCACCCTTCCATCCCGCGGGTGAGCACCAGGCCGTCTTCCAGAAAGTCCCGGAAGGGGGCGGGGATGACCACCCGTCCCTTGTCGTCCAGGCTGTACTGGTACTCACCGAAGGGCATTTCCCACCCGCTCCCACCTTCGCTGGGGTCCGCCCCTTGGGTTTAGGGGGTAAGGACCTTACCCAGACGAGGCTTTACGCCGGGAGTATAGCACGTATTCCCCACAGATTTCCACTCTCTCCCACCTAAGTCCCACCTACACCCCACCCTGGCTGAGGAGGCTATTCCGGTGGCTTGAGCGGAGGGAACTTCGCCCACTTTGCGCCGCTTTGGTTTCTCCTGTCCGGCTTGCGGACGGCGCTGGGTGTGCTATGGTGGGAATAGCCCTCATTTCTGCCAGGGGGCTGGGGAACTTGAAAGCTTACCTGCCATAACTCCCAAAAAGACACATAAAGGGGGGTAGCAGAGTGTTTTTGCCGTCCTGGTCATGTGTAGTCCCCACGCACGTGGGGATGACCCGTTCCGCACCCCCTGGTCGGTCCGGGCCACGCTCCGGGCCCGCACGGGCTCCCAGCTCCCCTCGAGGCGGTGCAAGGGCAGGGCCTCCCACTCGTCCGTGGCCGGGTAGGGGTAGGGAGCCTTGCGCATCCTGAGCACCGTGGCCGCCTTCCCCTCCCCCGGGGCTTTCCCCGCCACCGAGGCGTGCTCCCCTTTGAGGCTCGCGGCCCGGTCCGTGGTGGCGTAGAGCTCCATCAGGGGGTAGTCCACCAGGTTCCGCACGATCTCGAGGTGGGGCCCCTCCGCCATCTGGAGCTCCACGCTGAAAGGCCCCACCGCCTTGAGCCCGGTGAGGTCCAGGTGAATCAGGTCCTTGAGCTCCCCCCCGTTGGCCCAGTTGGCGGTGTGGAAGGCCACCTTGGTGAGGTAGCGGAAAATGGTGCTCGCGGGGTCATCGGTCATCTCCTGGATGGAGAGTTTGGAGAGGACCGGTTCATACCCCTCCACCGCCCCGAGCCACATCCACCGGGCCACGGCGTCCTGGGCCAGGACGTGGGCCATGCTGGCCACGGTGAGCCGGGTGGCGGGGGCGGCCTCGGGGCCTAGGGGCTCGGTCTCCTCGAGGGCCACCACGGGGCCGTGGACCACTGCCTCCCAGTCCCCCTTCTTCCCGTCCCAGGCCAGCA
>NZ_JBWGQW010000054.1:0-9912 GCF_056332225.1 Thermus sp.
GTACGTTCTAGGCCGCTATGACGCGCGAAAGCATAGCGGCCACTATTTTTTCAGGCCCAGGGATAGGTAGCAACTTGGGTGATAGTATTTCTTCGTGCCCGGCCTCGTCTTCGCCGAAAGGACCCACCCCGGCCTCAAGCGCTCCAAAAACGAGGACGCCGTGGGCCACCTCCTCACCCCTTGGGGTGGGGTCTTCGTGGTGGCCGACGGGATGGGGGGGCACCGCACCGGGGAGGTGGCGGCCAGGCTCGCCGTGGAGAGCATCCTCGGCCACTTCCACGAAGCCGAGCCCTCCCCCAAGGCTCTCCTGGAGGCCTTTGAGCGGGCCAACGCCCGCATCCACCAGGAGGCCCAGCGCCCCGAGAACCGGGGCATGGGCACCACCGCCACCTGCCTTCTCCTGGACCTGCCTTATGCCCTTGTGGCCCACGTGGGGGACTCGAGGGCCTACCTCCTGCGGGGGGAGGAGTTCAGCCTCCTCACCGAGGACCATTCCTGGGTGGCGGAAAGGGTGCGCCAGGGCCTCCTCACCGTGGAGGAGGCCCGGACCCACCGCTGGCGCAACGTGATCACCAACGCCTTGGGCTCCTTTCCCCAGGCCCGGGTGGACCTGCTGGGGCTTAAGCTCTCCCCGGGGGACACCTTCCTCCTTTGCAGCGACGGGCTTTCTGGGGTCCTGGAGGACCGGACCCTCAAGGAGGCGCTGAAGAACTTTCCTCCCGAGGAAGCCGCCCGGCGTCTGGTGGAGCTGGCCAACGAGTGGGGCGGGCCCGACAACATCAGCGCCATCGTGGTGCGGGTGCCGGAGGACCTCCCGGAGTCCACCCGCCCCTACGCCCTGCCCCTGGAGGCCGCCCGGGGAGCCCCGGTGCGCCTCAAGCTCGGGGAGGAGCCCGAGAAGCTCCCCACCCAGGTCCTGGAACCCCGAAGGCCCCGGATGGACTGGCGGGACTTCCTTCTCATCCTCCTCTGGATCGTGGTGGTGGCCTACATTCTCCTGGGCTACTTCCGCCCCTGAGGCTGCTAGACTGCTAGGGGTATGGAACGGACCTTCGTGATGGTCAAACCCGATGGCTTCCGGCGCGGCCTGGTGGGGGAGATCCTGGCCCGCTTTGAGCGCAAGGGTTTCCGCTTGGTGGGGCTCAAGCTCTTGAAGATCTCCCGGGAGCTTGCCGAGCGGCACTACGCCGAACACCGGGAGAAGCCCTTTTTCCCCGGCCTGGTGGGCTTCATCACCTCGGGGCCGGTGGTGGCCATGGTCCTGGAGGGCCCAAACGTTGTGGCCGAGGTGCGGAAGATGATGGGGGCCACCCACCCCAAGGACGCCCTCCCCGGCACCATCCGGGGGGACTACGCCACCACCATTGATGAGAACGTCATTCACGGCTCGGCCACCCCGGAGGACGCCGAGCGGGAGATCGCCCTCTTCTTCCGCCCCGAGGAGCTGCTTTAAGACCGCCCCGAAAAGGCCTTCTCCGTGCCGCCCCTAGCCCTCCTCCGGCCCCTGGGGGAGGGTCTGGGCCCGCAGGCGCTCCCAGGGGAAGTCGTCCAGGGGGTAGAAGCGGTCCGCCTGCTGGGCCAGGCGGTGGGAGGAGAGGGCGTGGAAGGTGGTGTTCTCCACCTGCTTGCCCATGTCCTGCACCACCCGCACCACCTCGGCGAAGTCCCCGTCCCCGGAGACCAAGACCGCCACGTCGTAGGCATCGGCGTAGGCCAGGCGCAGGATGTCGATGGCGATCTGGATGTCCACCCCCTTCTCCACGAAGCCGTCCGCCCGCCTTTCCAGCCTTCCCAGGCGCACGGCCACGTAGGGCACCCGCTTCAGGTAGTTGAGGAAGCTCTGGTGGGCCTTGGCGGCGGGGTCTTCGGGGGGCAGGGGGGCGTTGTAGTAGTAGGCCCGAAGCAGCTTTCTCCCAGCGGCGAGGAGGGTGATGAACTCCACGAAGTTCAGCCGATAGTCCGAACCCAGATGCTGCACCAACCCCTTGTAGAGGTTGGAGCCGTCGATAAATATGGCTACCCTTTCCATACGGGCCCGCCCCTTCCCGGGCACCCTCAGTTTATCCCCTAAGGGTGAGAAGGTTTATAGCCCACCGCTCCTTTGAGCGGTGGGGGAGGTATACCGCTTTCGGCTTAGCCCTTACTGGGCAGGGGAATCCTACCACGCCTTTCCCATGAGCGCAAGATGAGGGAAGAAAATGCGCTCTAGGAGCGTTCTTTTTGCGTTTCCGCGTACACGTCGCGGAAGACGCCGGGGATGGGGGCGTGGGGCTTGTGGACCCGCACCCTCACCGCCTGGAGGCGGGGAAAGGCCTCCATGAGGGCTTCCGCCAGGTGGTCCGCCAGGGCTTCTATCAGGTAAAAGCGGCGGTGGCGCACCGCCTCCTCCACCAGGGCGTAGACGGCGGCGTAGTCCACGGTTTCCTCGAGGCGGTCCCCCTTGCCCTCAAAGGGCACCGTGAGCCACAGGTCCACCACGAAGCGGGCCCCGAGCCGCCCCTCTTCGGGCATGACCCCGTGGTGCCCGTAGAACTCCAGGCCCAAAAGGGCGATCTCTCCCATCCTCACCTCCTAGTCTGGGGCGGTGAGGGCCTTCCAGACCGCCAGGGCCTCCCGGTGGGCCCGCACGTCATGTACCCTTAGCAGCCTCGCCCCCTTCTGCGCCGCGTAGAGGTGGGCGGCCACCGAGCCCAAAACCCGGTCCCTGGGCGCTTCCACCCCGGTGAGCTCCCCGATCATGCGCTTGCGGGAAAGCCCCACCAAAACGGGGTGGCCCAGGGCCACGATCTCCTCGAGGCGCTTGAGGAGGGCCAGGTTGTGGGGGAGGAGCTTGCCAAAGCCAAACCCGGGGTCCAGCACCACCTGGGGCACCCCCGCCTTAAGGGCCCTTTCCGCCTGGGCCTGAAGGAAGGCCTTCACCTCCGCCACCACGTCCCGGTAGCGGGCGTGGGCCATCATGGTGGCGGGGTCGGGCACGGGCATGTGCATGACCACCGCCGCCACCCCAAAGCGGGCCGCCAGGGCCACCATCCGCTCGTCCCTAAGCCCGGTGACGTCGTTCAGGAGGTGGGCCCCGAGCTTTAGGGCCTCCTCGGCCACCTCGGGCTTACGGGTGTCCACGCTCACCGGAACCCCCAGTTCCAGCACCGCCTCCAGGACAGGGAGAAGCCGCCTCTTTTCCTCCTCCACCGGCACGGGAACCGCCCCAGGCCGGGTGGATTCCGCCCCCAGGTCCAGGAGATCCGCTCCTTCCTCCACCAGGGCTTTGGCCCGGGCCAGGGCCTTTTCCGGCTCCAGGTAGAGGCCCCCATCGGAGAAGGAATCGGGGGTGAGGTTGAGAACCCCCATAAGCCGGGGTTCGGAGAGGTCCAAGGTACGGTCCCTAAGCCAAAGCACGCCCGGATTATAATGGCGGCGAGGGGGTGAAGGATGCGCCTTTTGGCAGCGGTGGATCTGGGAGAGGCTCTCGAGGCCGTGGTGGAAAGCGCCCGTTTTCTGGAAAGGGGCCTAGGAGTACCCGCCTTGCTGCTCCACGTGGTGCCCGCCTCCTACTGGGAGGCCCTGGGGAGGCGTTTTCCCCACCTAGCCCCTAGGGCGGAAGAGGTGTTGCGCCTCGCCGAGGCCGAGGTGGAAAAGGCCCTTGGCGCCACCGGTCTTCCCGCCCAGGTCCTTCGGGGGTTTCCCGCCCAGGCGGTGGCGGGCGAGGCCCTAAAGAGCAAGCTGGTGCTTCTGGGTCGGGGCGGGGAGGCGCCCCTCGAGGCCATGGCCAGGGGAGGGCTCGTCCGCTACCTCCTCCACCGGGGGGAAGTGCCCGTCCTCCTCCTGCCCAGGGCGCTTACCCGGGTGGACCGCATCGCCGTGGGCCTGGACGACAGCCCCGCAAGCCTGGCCGCCTTCCGTGTGGCCGAGGCTTGGGGCAAGGCCCTAGGGGCGGAGGTTTTGGGCCTCCACCTGGTGAGCGGGGAAGGGGGGTGTTGCTTCCCCACCTACCTGGACCCGGCGAGGCTTTCCGCCCGGGAGGTCCTGGAAAGGGCGAGGGCCCACCTGGAAGGCCTTCTCCGGGCCACCGGGGCGGTGGAGGTGACCTGGGGGGAGGAGGAGCTGGACCTTTTGAGGCTGGCCGAATCCCGGGGAGCGGACCTCTTGGTGCTGGGCTCCAAGGCCAAAAGCTCCTGGCGCCACCGCCTGGGGCGGATGGTGGAGGTCCTCGCCCTGCGAAGCCCCCTGCCCCTTTTGGTGGTCCCGGAGGCCGCGGTCTGGTAAGGTGGGGCGCATGCGCCACGGGCCCGGCTGGTTCCTTGCCCTATCCGCCTACTGGTTCGCCACCAGCTTCAAGTGGTTCCTGGTCCTCCTGGTGCTCCTCCCGGCCAAAGTGGCGGAGGTCTCCCCCCCGGAGGAGAAGGCCTCGAGGCTCGGCTTCCTCTTCGGCTTAGGGGCGGTGATGGCCATCCTGGGCCCGCCCCTCATGGGCTACCTTTCGGACCGCCTGGGGCGGCGGAGGCCCTTCCTCCTTTGGGGGAGCCTGCTCACCGCCCTAACCCTTTGGCTTTTGGTCCACGCCCCGAGCTACGGGGCGCTCCTTGGGGCCTACCTTCTCCTGCAGCTCGCGGACGACCTGGCCACCGGCCCCTACTCCGCCCTCATCCCCGACCTGGTGCCCAGGGGGGAACGGGGCCAGGCCTCGGGGTATATGGGGGCCTTGCAGGTCCTGGGGCAGGTGCTGGGGGGAGCGGTGGGCTTTGGGCTTTCCCTGGCGCCCCAGGCCTACCTGGCGGCCCTGGTCAACCTCCTGGGGGCCGCCCTTAGCCTCCCCTTGGTGCCCGAGCGCCTGCCCCAGGCCAGCCCCCGCCCCTTCCTCGCCGCCGTGGCCGCTCCCTGGCGCGACCGGGACTTCCTTCTCGTCTACCTCACCCGCTTCTTGGTCATGCTGGGCTTCTACCTGGCCCAGACCTACCTCCAGTACTTTCTGGCCGACGTGGTGGGGGTCTTCACCGTCCTGGGGCGGGTGCTCACGGAGGAGCCCTTCCAGGCGGTGGCCCTTCTGGGCCTCCTCATCTCCCTGGGGGCGGCTTTGGCCAGCGTGCCCGCGGGGAGGGCCTCGGACCGCCTGGGCCGCAAGCCCCTCATCTACCTCTCCGGGGCCGGGCTTGGGCTTCTGATGCCTTTTGTTCTCCTCTTCCCCCGCTACGAGGTCCTCCTTGCCCTTTCCCTCTTCTTCGGCCTCTTCTACGGGGTGTACTTGGCGGTGGACTGGGCCTTGGTCTCCGACGTCCTCAAGGACCCCCGGGCCCACGCCACGGACATGGGCCTCTGGCAGACCTCCATCGTGGTGCCCCAGGTGCTGGCCGGGGCTTTCGGCCGCCCCTTGGACCTCCTGAACGCCCGGGAGCCCGGGCTGGGTTACTGGGTGCTCTTCCTCTTGGCGGGGACCTTCTTCCTCCTAGGGGCGTTCTTGGTGGCGGGCATCCGCCGATCCCGTTGAGCGCCCTGAACGGGATTCCCGCCTCTACCGCCAAGACGTCCTATCTGCCCCTAGGCCGCTACACTAAGGCCATGGACCTCACCCACTTCAAGGACGGCAAACCCCACATGGTGGACGTCACGGAGAAGCCCGCCACCTTCCGCACCGCCACCGCCGAGGCCTTTGTGGAGCTCACGGAAGAGGCCTTGGCCGCTTTGGAAGGGGGCGGGGTGGGCAAGGGCGATCCCCTGGCGGTGGCCCAGCTGGCCGGGATCATGGCCGCCAAGAAGACCGCGGACCTCATTCCCCTCTGCCACCCCCTGCCCCTCACCGGGGTGGAGGTGAGGGTGGCCCTGGAGCGGGAGGTCCGGCGGGTCCGCATAGAGGCCACGGTGAGGACCAAGGCGGAGACGGGGGTGGAGATGGAAGCCCTCACCGCTTGCGCCGTGGCCGCCCTGACCGTGTACGACATGCTCAAGGCGGCCTCCAAGGGGCTCGTGATCTCCCAGGTGCGGCTCCTCCACAAGGCGGGCGGAAAGAGCGGGGAGTGGCGGCGGGAGGAGTAAAGGTACCCCCAAGGTGTATCCTTAGGGCATGCGCCTGGCCATAGCCCTCGCCAAGCAGGACGAGACCAAGGTGTATCCCGGCCCCTTCGGCCACGCTCCCCGCTTCGCCATCTACGAGGTGGCCGAGGACGGAAAGCCCCGCCTACTGGAGGTGCGGGAGAACCCCTACGCCGCCATGGAAGGGGGGGACAAGCACCAAAGGATGCGGGAGCTCCTTAAGGACGTGGACCTACGGGTGGGAGCCCGCTTCGGCCACGGGGGGTCCGTGGGGGCGTTTCCTTTGGCGGACCGCCTCGAGGTGGGCCCGGTAAGCGTGGCCGAGGCCCTGGAGCGGGTCAGGGAACGCCAAAATAGCGCCTGAGGAGCTCGCGGTCCTCCGGGGAAAGGGGGGTGCGCTCCAGGTAGACCTCTACCCCCCGCCGCACCCTCTCCGGCGGCTGGCCTTGGGGCCAGGGGGTGGGTAGGGGAGAGGCCCCTCCTTGGTCCTCCGGCGAGAGCAGACCCTCCTCCGGCCCCGAGGGGAGGGGGGGAGGCTCAAGGGAAGGGCCTTGGGTCTCCCTCTCCCCTAGCCCCGGGGTTCCCTGCGGGCGCTGCCCCGAGGGGGCTTCCCCTGGCCCGGGACGCCCCCCTTCTTGGCCGGAGGCGGGGGCCTCCCTTTCCTCCCGTCCCCCCGGGAAAGAAGGGGTTTTCGTGCCCGAGGAAGAAGGGGTTGGGCCCGGAGGGCCGCCCTGCGTGGCCTCGGCCCCGGCCTGGCCCTCATCCCGAGGGCCCTTCCCCTCCGGCGAGGAGGCTTCCCGTGCGGGCTCCACGGTGCGCTCCACCCCGGGCGGGAGCCAGGTCCCGCCTCCCGGGTCCTTCCAGAGGGCGGGGGCCAGGGCCAGAACCAGGACCAGGAGGTAGGCCAGAAGAAGCCAGCCGGGAAAAGGGGGGAGCTCCACCCGCGCGCGCCTGGCCTCCTGCCAAAGCCGCTCCTCCCCGTAGGCCAAAGCCGTGGGGTAGGCGAGGCTTTTCCGGGCGATGGCCCTTAGGGCCTGGCCCTCAAAGGGCCGGGCAGGAAGCAGGAGGGCAAGGGGGGAGGCCAGGGCCCAAGTGGGATGGAGAAGGCCCAGCAGAGCCAGGCCCAAGGCCAGGCCGAGGCGGTAGCGCCAGGCCAGGCGGTCCGCGTAAAGGCGGTGAAACCCTGGGCCCATGCCTAAGGCCATTATCCCTCCGGGGCGGCTGGAAAGGGTGGCCCGGGGCCTAAGGCCCCGGGGGGAGGGAGTACACCGGTCTACTTGACCGGGGGACGGGACTTGAGGACCTCTTGCGGGGAGAACGCCCTGGCCCTTTGCGCCTTCACCTCGGCGGCGGCGATGGGCTTGGCCTTGGACTTGGCGAAGGCGGTGAGGACGTGGTTGAGGAGGTCGGCCACCTCCTGGTCCTTGAGCTGGCGGAAGGGAGGCATGACGCCGTTGTAGGTCTTTCCCTCCACGGTCAAGGGCCCTTGGAGGCCGTAAAGCACCACCCGGATCAGGTACTCCCGGCCCCCTTTGGCCTGGACCAGCTTGTCCAGGTGGGTGAGGGGCGGGAAGGCCCCGGGGAGGCCCTGGCCTTGAGCCTGGTGGCAGCTTTGGCAGTGGGCGGAGAAGAGCTTGGCCCCAGGGCTTTGCGCCAAGGTCAACAGCCCCAAGACGGGGAGCAGGAAAACCAGGCGCCGCATACCCCAAGCATAGGGGCCCCCCGGGCCTCAGGCTAGGGGCGTTTGTCCTTGGGGGGTGTAGGCACACCGCGGGTCGGCGGCCAAGGGGTCTCCGGTCTCGGCCCAGGCCCTGGCCCGGCTCCCCCCGCAAATCCCCCGGTACTCGCAGGCGCCGCACTTCCCTTTCAGGAGGTCCTTGTCGCGGAGCGCCCGGAAGAGGGGGCTCTCTCGGTAGATTTCCAGGAGGGGTTTTTCCCGGATGTTCCCGGCAGAGAGGGGGAGGAACCCGGAAGGGTAGACCTCTCCCGTGGAGGAGACGAAGACGAACCCGAAGCCGTCGGAGAGGTGGACGCCCCGCCCCTCCCCCACCAAAGCCCCGTCCTCTCCTCCTTCCCTCCGGCGGCGCTCCAGGGCTACCCGGCGGAACATGGGGCCCTCGGTGGTGCGCACCTTGAAGGGGTAGCGGCGGGAGAGATCGTAGAGGAGGTGCATGACCTCCTCGTACTCTTCCGGGGAGAGCTGGTCCAAAAGGGCCCCCCGGCCCACGGGTACCAGGAAGAAGACCTCCCAGGTGGCCACGCCCTTCTCCGCCAGGATCGCGGCGATACCGGGGAGTTCCTTCCAGGTGCGGCGGGACACGGTGGTGTTCACCTGGGTCATGAGGCCCACCTCCCGGGCCCAGTCCAAGGCCTTAAGGGCCAGGGCGAAGGTGCCCGGCACGCCCCGGAAGCCGTCGTGGGCCTCGGGGCTTGCCCCGTCCAAGGAGATGGCCATCTGGTGAACGCCGAGCTTTCGGAAGCGGGCGACCACTTCTCGGGTAAGCCTGGGGGTAACCGCGGGGGTGAGGCCCACCTTGAGGCCGAGGCGCCTGGCCTCTTCCAAGAGGAGGAAGAGGTCGGGGCGGGCCAGGGGGTCGCCGCCCGTGGGCAGGAGGATGGGCTTGGGGGTGTAGGTGGCCAGCTCCCGCAAAAGCCTTAGGCCTTCCTCCGTGGAAAGCTCCCCGGGGAGGGGGTCGGGCTCAGCGGAGGCCCGGCAGTGGAGGCAGGCCAGAAGGCAGGCCCGGGTCATCTCCCAGGCCACCAGGAGGGGGAAGCGGTGGAGGTCGGGCTTCATGCCCTAAGGATGGGGGAGGGGTTGGGGGACAGGTGTCCCTAGCGGGGCAGGGTGAGGCGGTAGGTGAAAAGGCGGGCTTCCTTGGGCTTCAGGGCCGCCTCGAGGCGGTACCCCTCCGGCACGAGGACCGCCCCGGGGAAGTCCAGCCGGAAGCCCCGGGGAAAGGTTTCGGCGAGGAGCAGGCGGACGGGGTAGGGGTAGGGGTTTTCCAGGCGGGTCTCCACCCGGTAGGTGGCCTCCTTCTCGGTCTGGGCCAGAAGCTCCACCTTCCGGCCGAGGCGGGCCATCAGGTCCTGGCCGAGCCAGACCTCCGCCACCTCCCCTTGGGGCGTGGCCGGGAGGAGGGCCTGGCCCAGGAAAAGCCCCCCTTCCACCGCCTCGAGCCCCCCGGGGGCGAGGGGGAAAGGCGCCCTGAAGCGGTAGCCCCGCTCCAAGGGGAGGAGGCTTTCCGCGCGGAAGGGGCCTTGGTAGCGGAGAAGCCTCTCCGGGTCCACCTCCTTTCTGAGGAAGGGAAGCTCGGTGGTGCCGGGGAAGAGGGTCCTTGGGGGAAGCTCGTAGCGGAAGAGGCCAAAGGGGCTTTCTGAGGCGGGGGTTTCCTCCAGGGACAGGGCGCGGAGGGCAGCCTGGGGGACGGCCCGGGCCCGCACCTCCCCGGCGAAGAGGGTGAGCCTTTCCGCCCTCAAGGCCTCCCCTTCAAGCCTAAGGCGGGCCCAGGCGGTGAGCTGGCCTTCTTCAAGGGTGTAGAACACCTCTCCGGAAAGCCCCGTATAGAGGTAGCGAAGCGTCGCCTTCCCCTCCCCCCGGTAGCGGAAGAGCACGGCGCTTCCCTGGAAGACCCGTTCCGTTTCCTCCACCCCAATAAGGCGCAAGGAGCCCGGGAGGATGCGGGAAAACTTCTCCCCGGCCAGAAAGACCCAGGCCCCAGCGGGAAGGTCCACGGGCTCCTTCACCTCGGCGAAGCCGGGGTAGACCGCCACCTCTTGGGCCAGGGCAGAAAGGCCTAGGGCGAGGAGGGCGAGGCTTTTTTTCATACCCCCATTCTACAGGATTCTACAGGCGATGGCGGCCACTTCCCAGACTTGACCGATATGCGT
>NZ_JBWGQW010000055.1:0-8871 GCF_056332225.1 Thermus sp.
TGCTACGCTTGTTGGTGAAGCGGCTGGCCAGGGCCGCGTAGCTGGCCGTGGAGAGCTTTTACGACAGCCTCTTAGCCTGGTGGGCACCTTCTGGGACAAGGCGGGGCAGAGCTACCCCCTGGCCCTGACCCAGCTCATCATCGCCTACTACCTGGTTAAGATGCGGGAGCTGGCCATTGAGCGGGGGCACCTGCGGGTGGCCTAGGGGGAGAAGATGCTGAAGTTCGCGCCCTCCATCCTCACGGCGGACCTTTCGCGGCTCAAGGAGGCCATAGAGGAGGCCCAGGCGGCGGGGGTGGACTGGATCCACCTGGACGTGATGGACGGGGTCTTCGTCCCCAACCTGACCTTCGGGCCCCTCCTCGTGGAGGCGGTGCGGAGGGTCACCGACCTGCCCCTGGACGTCCACCTCATGATCGTGAAGCCGGAGCGCTACCTCGAGGACTTCGCCCAAGCCGGGGCGGACCACATCACCGTGCACTTTGAGGCCACCTACCACCCCCACCGGGCGGTGCAGAGGGTGAAGGAGCTCGGGAAGAAGGCGGGGCTCGCCGTGAACCCCGGGACCCCCCTGGAGGCCTTTGAGCCTTTGCTTCCCGATTTGGACATCGCCCTCCTCATGAGCGTGAACCCGGGGTTTGGGGGACAGCGGTACATCCCCACCGCCACCGCCAGGCTCAGGCGCCTCAAGGAGATGCGGGACCGCCTGAACCCCGCTTGCCTGATTGAGGTGGACGGGGGCGTGAACCGGGAGACCGTGGCCGAGGTGTACCGGGCGGGGGCGGACGTGGCCGTGGCGGGAAGCGCCCTTTTTAACGACCGCCCGGTGGCGGAAAACCTAAAAGCGCTGAAGGAGGTGGTCTATGCCTTTGGTGATCGGTAAAGAGGTCTTGGACAAGGCGAGGCGGGAAGGCTACGCGGTGCCCAGCTTCAACACCAACAACCTGGAGATCACCCAGGCCATCCTCGAGGTGGCTGATGAACTCAGGGCTCCGGTCTTCATCCAGGTTTCCGACGGGGCCCGCAAGTACGCCGGGATGGAGAACCTGGCCAACCTGGTGAAGGACATGGCGAGCCGGGTGCGGGTGCCGGTGGTCCTCCACCTGGACCACGGGGCGGACTTCGCCATGGTGATGCAGGCTCTAAGGGCGGGCTTCACCAGCGTGATGATAGACGCCAGCCACCATCCCTTTGAGGAGAACGTGCGGGAGACCCAAAAGGTGGTGGAGGCCGCCCACGCCGTGGGGGTGAGCGTGGAGGCGGAGCTCGGCCGCCTACAGGGCATCGAGGACAACGTCCAGGTCTCCGAGGCCGAAGCCTTCCTCACCGATCCCGAGGAGGCGGAGCGCTTCGTGGCGGAGACGGGGATAGACTACCTGGCCATCGCCATCGGCACGAGCCACGGGGCCTACAAGGGGAAGGGGCGGCCCTACATAGACCACAAGCGCCTGGAGGAGATCGCGAAACGGGTTTCCATCCCCTTGGTCCTCCACGGGGCGAGCGGGGTGCCCGCCTGGCTTAAGGAGAAGCTTCTCGCCACGGGGGCCGAGCTCAAGGAGGCCACGGGGATCCACGACGAGGACATCAAGAAGGCCATCCCCAACGGCATCGCCAAGATCAACATCGACACCGACCTGCGTCTGGCCATGACCCTGGGCATCCGCGAGGTGGTGACGCAAAACCCCAAGGAGTTTGACCCCCGGAAGATCCTGGGCAAGGGCCGGGAGTACCTGAAGCAGGTGATCCGGGAAAAGTTCACCCTCATGGGCACCGTGGGCCGGGCCTGAGGCCTTTAGGCCGGGGTATGCTAGCCCCGTGCTGAGGGTGGTGGTCAAACCGGGGAAGGAGCGTAAGGTCCGGAACTTTTACCCCAACCTCTACCGGGACGAGCTCCAGGAGGTCCCGGAGGAGGCCGGGGTGGCCGAGGCGGTGGCCGCGGACGGGGACTTTTTGGCGGTGGGCTACCTGGACCCCCGTTCCCGGGTTCCCTTCCGGGCCTACCGCTTTGACCGGGGGCCCTTGAACCGGGCCTTCTTCCGCCAGCGCTTCGCCCGCGCCCTAAGGAAGCGGGAAGGCCTGGGAAGCGCCTACCGCCTGGTCCACGGGGAGGCGGACGGGCTTCCCGGGCTCGTGGTGGACCGCTTCGGGGAGGTGCTGGTGGTGCAGGTGCGCACCCGGGGAATGGAGGCCCTTAGGGAGGCCTGGCTCCCCGCCCTGGTGGAGGCCGTGGCCCCCAAGGGGGTCTACGAGCGGAGCGACCTCGAGGCCAGGCGGCAGGAGGGCCTTCCCGAAAGGGTAGGGGTGCTCTACGGGGAGGTGCCCGAGGTCCTGGAGGTGGAGGAGGACGGCCTCCTTTTCCCCATCCCCCTCGCCCTCGCCCAGAAGACGGGCTTCTACCTGGACCAGCGGGAAAACCGCCGCCTCCTGGAGGCCATGGTGCGCCCTGGGGAGCGGGTCTTGGACGTCTACAGCTACGTGGGCGCCTTCGCCTTGAGGGCGGCCCGCAAGGGGGCCTATGCCCTCGCGGTGGACAAGGACCTCGAGGCCCTGGCCGTCCTGGACCGGGCCGCCCTGAGGGCGGGCCTCCGGGTGGACATCCGCCACGGGGACGCCCTTTCGGTGCTTAAGACCTTGGAGGGCCCCTTCCACCACGTCCTCCTGGACCCGCCCACCCTGGTGAAGCGCCCCGAGGAGCTTCCCGCCATGAAGCGCCACCTGGTGGACCTGGCGCGGGAGGCCCTGAGGCTTCTCGCCCCCGAGGGCTACCTCTGGCTCACGAGCTGCAGCTACTACCTCAAGGCCGAAGACCTCCTGGAGGTGGCCCGCCGGGCCGCCGCCGACCGGGGGGTGCGCCTTAGGGTCCACGCCCTCACCCACCAGCCTAAGGACCACCCCTGGAGCCTCCACGTGCCGGAAAGCCTCTACCTCAAGACCCTCATCCTCCAGGAGGACGCCCTCTAAGTACCCCGCTCCGGCGAAGGCCAGAAGAGTCCCAAAGAGCCCCTCCCTAGACCACGCCAAGGCCCGTTAATACCCTTTTGGCGTGAATCCTTCGCCTAAGCCAAGGCTATAAGGCCTCTCTAGACCTTCTTTCCCGGGGCCCCCAGGCTGGCGCAAGCCAGCCTGGGGTGGTATAATACCCCCCCACCCCAGCTTGCGCCAGCGTGGGGGCCTCTGGTAGCCAACGGCTCCAGAGCTTCCCAAGGCGAGGCGGCCCGGGAGGGACAAAGGAATCTTGGGCCGGGAGGCTTTCCCTGTATGATGAGGAGGAGCACCCTTGGGGTGCGGAAAAGGAGGAAGTATGGAAGTGGCACGGGGTTTGGAGGGCGTCCTCTTCACGGAAAGCCGGATGTGCTTCATTGACGGGGAGGCGGGCAAGCTCTACTACTACGGCATCCCCATCCAGGAGCTGGCGGAGAAGAGCACCTTTGAGGAGACCGCCTTCCTCCTCCTTCACGGGAGGCTGCCAAAGCGAGAGGAGCTAGAGGCCTTCAAAGGGGAGCTGGCGAGGCGGCGGGCCCTGCCTTCCCACCTCCTTCAGTCCTTCCGCCGCTACCCCACCTCGGCCCACCCCATGAGCTTCCTGCGCACGGCGGTCTCCGAGCTTGGCATGCTGGACCCCACCGAGGCCGACATCTCCCGAGACGCCCTCTACCAGAAGGGCCTGGACCTCATCGCCAAGTTCGCCACCATCGTGGCCGCCAACAAGCGCCTAAGAGAGGGCAAGGAGCCCATCCCCCCTCGGGAGGACCTCTCCCACGCCGCCAACTTCCTCTACATGGCGAACGGGGTGGAGCCCTCCCCCGAGCAAGAGCGCCTGATGGACGCCGCCCTCATCCTCCACGCCGAGCACGGCTTCAACGCCAGCACCTTCACCGCCATCGCCGCCTTCTCCACGGAGACCGACCTCTACTCGGCCATCACCGCCGCCGTGGCCTCCTTGAAGGGCCCCCGCCACGGCGGGGCCAACGAGGCGGTGATGAAGATGATCCAGGAGATCGGCACTCCCGAAAGGGCCCGGGAGTGGGTGCGGGAAAAGCTCGCCAAGAAGGAGCGCATCATGGGCATGGGCCACCGGGTCTACAAGGCCTTTGACCCCAGGGCCGGGGTGCTGGAGAAGCTGGCCCGGGTGGTGGCCGAGACCCACGGCCACTCCACGGAGTACCAGATCCTGAAGATCGTGGAGGAGGAGGCCGGGAAGGTCCTGAACCCCCGGGGCATCTACCCCAACGTGGACTTCTACTCCGGGGTGGTCTACTCCGACCTGGGCTTCGGCCTGGAGTTCTTCACCCCCATCTTCGCCGTGGCCCGCATCGCGGGCTGGGTGGGGCACATCCTGGAGTACAAGGAGCTGGACAACCGCCTCCTCCGCCCCGACGCCAAGTACATCGGGGAGCTGGACGTGCCCTACGTGCCCCTCGAGGCCCGCTAGGGGGGTTATAGCCCGCAGAAGGCCTCGTAGTCTATGAGCTCCTTCTGGGTGGGGTGGTCCCCGCACACCGGGCAGGAGGGGTTGCGGCGGAGGGTGAGCTTGCGGAAGCTCCCTTCCAGGGCATCGTAGAGGAGGAGGTGCCCGGCGAGGGGCTTCCCCAGGCCAAGGAGAACCTTCAAGGCTTCGGCGGCCATGAGGCTTCCCACCACCGCGGGCAGAACCCCAAACACCCCGGCCTCGGCGCAGGAGGGGACGGAACCGGGGGGCGGGGGCTTGGGGAAGAGGCAGCGGTAGCAGGGCCCCATCTCCCCGCCCTCCACGGGGTGGTGGAAGACCGCCACCTGCCCGTCAAACTGGTAGATGGCCCCGTAGACCAGGGGCTTATTCAGGAACACCGCGGCGTCGTTCACCAGGTAGCGGGTGGGGAAGTTGTCCGAGGCGTCCACGATGAGGTCGTAGGGCCTCAGGATCTCCAGGGCGTTTTCCGAGGTTAGGCGGACCGGGTGGGCCTCTATTTGCACCGAGGGATTCAGGGCCTGAAGGCGCTCCTTGGCCGCCAGGGCCTTGGGCTTGCCCACGTCCTCCGTGGCGTAGAGCACCTGGCGGTGGAGGTTGGAAAGCTCCACCCGGTCCATCTCCACGAGGCCCACCCGCCCCACCCCGGCGGCCACCAGGTACATTAGGACGGGCACCCCAAGCCCCCCCGCCCCCACCACCACCACGGAGGACCCCTTGAGCCTTTCCTGCCCCTCGGGGCCCACCTGGGGCAGGATCATCTGCCGGTGGTACCGGTCCAGCTCCTCCTTGGTCCACATCCTAGGCCTCCCGGGTGCCGAAGCCGGGGGGAAGGAAGTCGGGGTAATCGGGGTTGCCCTTGCGGTCGGGGGCCTTGGGCACCAGGTCCGAGGGGTGGGGCTCCCCCCTTCGGCAGAAGGGGCAGTCCTGGCGCACCTTGTAGCGCACGGGCCTCGCGGGGATGCCCAGGGCGATGGCGTGGGGCGGGATGTCCTTGGTGACGATGGCCCCCGTGCCCACCATGGCATCGTCCCCGATGCGCACCCCGGCCAGGACGGTGGCGTGGTAGGTGATGCGCACCCCGCTCCCGATGACCGTCTCCTTCAGGGTCACGTCGGGGGAGGCCAGGACGTGGTGGGTGTGGCTGTAGACGTTGACGTAATCCGAAAGGGAGGTGCGGTCCCCGATCTTGATGCCCCCGATGTCGTCCAGGAGGACGTAGCGGTGCACCACCACGTCGTCGCCCAGCTCCAGGTTGTAGCCCACGGAGAACTCCACGTTCTGGAAGAACTTGGGGTTTTTCCCCACCCGCTTGAAGATGAAGGGGGCGAGGGCCCGCCTGATGGCCACCCCCGAGTGCACGGACTGGCCCAGGGGCGTGAGGTCTAGGACCTTCCAAAACCAAAGGAGAGGCTTCACCCGCCGGAACTTCTCCAGGTCCGTGGCGGCGTAGTACTCGGCCTCAAAGGTGATCCCCTCGGGGTCCAGGCCTAGGGCCGCCAGGGGGTTTGCCTCCAGGAGCTCCTCGTAGGGCCTGCCGTAGAGGAGCCGGGCAAGCTCCTCCCGCACCAGGGCGTTCCGGTCCACGCTTGGGTCCGAAAGCCTCTCCGTGAGGCTTCCCAAATAGCGGTCCAGGGCCTTCTGGTGAAGGGGGGCGATCTCGCGGGGAAGAAGCCAGGGCATAGGACTATGCTACTCCCCAAGGCCCGGGCGCGCCGCCTTTCGCCTCACCCTACGGAGGAGCGGTAGCCGAGCTCCCTCAAGGCCTCGGGGTCCTTGCGCCAGTCGGGGTAGACCTTGACCTCGAGGTCCAGGTACACCCTGCGCCCCAGCAGGGCCTCCAGCTGCTTCCTCGCCGCCTGACCGATCTCCTTGAGCTTCCTTCCCCCCTCCCCGATGACGATGCCCTTCTGGGAGGGGCGCTCCACGTAGATCACCGCCTTGAGGTAAAGCACGCCGTTTTCCCGCTCCGCCACCTCCTCCACCTTGGTGGCGATGGCGTAGGGCACCTCGTGCCAGAGGCGCTTCATGGCCTCTTCGCGGAGGATCTCCGCCACCCACTCCCCGAAGGTCTGGTCCCCCTTGGGGTGGTCCTCGGGGTAGTAGAAGGGGCCCTCGGGGAGGAGGGCGAGGAGCTCCGCCTTGAGGGAGGCCACCTGCTTCGGGTCCAGGGCGGAAAGCTTCCGGGGCAGGGCCTCGGGGAGGAGGGCGTGGTAGGCCTTTAGCGCCTCCTCGGGGTACTTGGCCTCGTCCAGCTTGTTGCCCACGAGGAGGATGGGCACCTTGCCCGCCAAGGGCCTTAGGGCCTTGGCCACCAGCTCGTCCTCGGGGGTGGGGGGGTGGCGCAGGTCCACCACCCAGACCACGGCGTTCACGTCGGAAAGGGCCTCGTAGACCTCCTGGTCCATGAACTCCCCCAGGGCGTCCATGGGCTTGTGGAGGCCCGGGGTGTCCACGAAGACGATCTGGCGCCTTCCCTCGGTGAGAACACCCCGGAGGCGCTTCCTGGTGGTCTGGGGCTTGGGGCTGATGGGGGCCACCTTGGTCCCCAAGAGGTTGTTGAGCAGGGTGGACTTGCCCACGTTGGGCTTGCCCACGATGGCCACAAAGCCGGAGTAGGTCTTCTCTTCCATGGCGTTTAGGTGATCCCGGCCCTCCGGATTTGCCCCTTGGGGCAGGGGCCGGACCTTCCAAGGCTTCCAGTATACTCCAGGCGTGGACCCTTTGGCCTTGGCCTTCCTCCCGGGCATCGGCCCGAAGCGGCTTTTGGAGGCCCTAGAGGCGGAGGATCCCGCGGGCTTCCTCAAGGAACGCTTCCCCGAGGCCTGGCGGCGCCTGCCCGAGGCCGAGGAGCGGGCGGCGGCGGAAAGGCGCCTCGCGGAGGGGATGGGCGTGCGCCTCGTGGGCCTTTGGGAAGAGGGTTTCCCCGAGGGGCTGAAGGCGCTTCCCCAACCCCCCACCCACCTCTACCTGAAGGGAGAGCTTCCCGAGGAGGGGAAGGCGGTGGCCCTGGTGGGCACCCGCAGGGCCTCCCCTTGGGCCTTGGCCTTCGCCCGGAGGCTTGCCCGGGAGCTCGCCGAGGCCGGGCTTTGGGTGGTCTCGGGCCTCGCCCGGGGGATAGACCGGGAGGCCCACCTGGGGGCCCTGGAGGGGGGCGGGCGCACCCTGGGGGTCCTGGGAAGCGCCTTGGACCGGGTCTACCCCCCGGAAAACCGCTCCCTGGCGCAAAGGATGGACCTCCTCTCCGAGTTCCCCTTCGGAACCGGGCCCAAGCCCGAGTTCTTCCCCCGGAGGAACCGCCTCATCGCCGGGCTTTGCCGGGCGGTGGTGGTGGTGGAGGCCCCCCCGGACTCCGGGGCCCTCATCACCGCCCGCCACGCCCTGGAGCTCGGCAAGGAGGTGCTGGCCGTGCCCGGAAGGCCCACGGACCAAGGCTCCCTAGGGGCCAACCGCCTCATCCAGGACGGGGCCTACCCGGTGCTCGGGGCGGAGGACGTGCTCTCCTACCTGGGCTTTTCCGGAAAGCCCAAGCCCCCCTCGGACCTCTCCCCCGAGGAGGCCAGGCTTTACGAGCGCCTGCGCCAGGGCGAGGCCCTGCCCGACGACCTGGCCGAGGCCCTGGGCCTCCCGGCGGAAAGGGTGCTCGCCCTCCTCACCCTCTTGGAGGTGAAGGGCCTGGCCCAGGCCCTCCCCGGGGGGAGGTACGGGGCGGTATAGGTGCGTTTAGAAGCCCGCGTGGGAAAAAGCGCTATGATGGGGGCGGAGGTTCGCCATGACCAAGCCTGAGGCCAAGGGCGGCGACGCGCAGATCAAGGCCGGGCTCATCTGGATGAACGGGGCCCTGGTGCCCCAGGAGGAGGCCAAGACCAGCGTCCTAAGCCACGCCCTGCACTACGGCACGAGCGTTTTTGAAGGAATAAGGGCCTACGAGACCCCCAAAGGCCCCGCCATTTTCCGGCTCAAGGAGCACGTGAAGCGCTTCTACAACTCCGCCAAGGTGCTCCGCATGGAGATCCCCTTCCCCCCGGAGGCGCTGGAGGAGGCCATCAAGGAGGTGGTGCGGAAAAACGGCTACAAGAGCTGCTACATCCGCCCCCTGGCCTGGATGGGGGCGAAGGCCCTCGGGGTGAACCCCCTCCCCAACAACCCCGCCGAGGTGATGGTGGCCGCCTGGGAGTGGGGGGCCTACCTGGGAGAGGAGGCGGTGCGCAAGGGGGCGAGGCTCATCACCAGCTCCTGGGCCCGCTTCCCCGCCAACGTGATGCCGGGCAAGGCCAAGGTGGGCGGCAACTACGTGAACTCGGCCCTGGCCAAGATGGAGGCGGTGGCGGCCGGGGCGGATGAAGCCCTCCTCTTGGACGAGGAGGGGTACGTGGCCGAGGGGAGCGGGGAGAACCTTTTCTTCGTGCGGGACGGGGTGATCT
>NZ_JBWGQW010000056.1:0-8710 GCF_056332225.1 Thermus sp.
GTGGGCGAGCTCGGTTACCGCGTCCCCGAAGGCTTGGCTCCAGGAGTAGCCCTTGGAGACCTTTTCCGGCTTCTTGGGGTCAAAGCCCGGGGGGCCGTGCCAGTAGATGGGGTCGGCCTCGGCCACCTTGTACCCCTTGCCCTTCTTGGTGACCACGTGGAGGAGGGTGGGGCCGTCCAGGGCCTTGAGGTGCTCCAGGATGTGGACCAGGCCCTTGAGGTCGTGGCCGTCCACCGGGCCCACGTAGCGGATCCCCCAGGCGTAGAAGGGATTTTCCTGGTGCAAAAGGAGCTTCGCCGCCTCCTTGGCCCGGTCCACCAGGCCGAAGAGCTGGGGGGAGATGCGCTCCAGGATCTGCTTCCCCAGCTTCTCCGCGTCCTGGACCCACTTTCTTATCTGGAGCTCCTTGAAGTACTTGTTGAGCCCCCCCACGTTCTCGGAGATGCTCATCTCGTTGTCGTTGAGGACGATGAGCATCCGCTTCTGGAGCTCCCCGATCTTGTTGAGGGCGGCGAGGGCCATCCCCCCCGTGAGGGCCCCGTCCCCGATCACCGCCACCACGTGGTAGTCCTCCCCCAAAAGGTCCCGGGCGAGGACCATCCCCAAGGCGTTGGCGAGGGAGGTGGAGGCGTGGCCCGCGGTGATGGCGTCGTGGGGGGACTCGGAGACCTTGGTGAAGCCGGAAAGCCCCCCCTCCTGCCTCAGGGTGTGGAACCGGTCCTTGCGGCCCGTGACGAGCTTGTGGGCGTAGGCCTGGTGGCCCACGTCAAAGACCAAGCGGTCCCTTGGCGACTGGAAGACCCGGTGCAGGGCGAGGACGAGCTCCACCGCCCCCAGGGAGCTCGCCAGGTGGCCGCCGTTTTGCGCAGTGACCCGGATGATCTCGCTCCGGATCTCCTCGGCCAGGAGCTTAAGCTCCTCCAGGCTCAGGCTCTTCAGGTCCTCGGGGCCGTTCACGCGTTCCAAGACCATAGGGCCACCTCAGCGAAAGTTGCGTTCCACCAGCAGGCGCCCCTCGCGGGTGCGCACCTCCCCCACCCGGGGGGCGAACCAGACCTCGCGCACGTCCTGGCTCCGGCTGTCCCGGAAGCTTTGGCGGATGCGGAAGACGCGGAAGGTTCCCGCGGGCACCCGCACCTCCCGCTCCTCCAGGACCTCCATCCCGTAGTCCAGCCTCCCCTCGGCCAAGGGCTCCCGGCCCGAGGGGGTGAGGAGCTCCACCCGCACCTCCGTGGTCCCCCCCCAGCGGTAGCCCACCGCCAGCAGGGCCTCCGGGGGGTACTCCAGGAGGGGCGGGGTGAAGGCCACCCGGGCCGAGGGGTCCTGGAAGCCGAGAAGCCTCACCCCGAAGGGCCCTACCTGCCGGTAGTACACCCGGTCCTCCCCCCGCCCGAAGAAGCGGAAGCGGAGGGCTTCCTGACCGGCGAAGAACCCCGGTCCCTCTACCCTCAGCCGGTAGGGGGGGGCGGAGAGGGCCTCCCCGTCAGGCAGGTAGGTCCACTCCAGCCCAGGGGTGGCGGGGTAGAAGCCCTTTTCCTCAAGGAGAGGGCGGGCCTCCGGGGCCTGGGTCACCTGGGGGGCGCAGGCGGAAAGGGCAAGGGCGAGGGCCATAAGGTACTGCCTCATGGTACGGAGTTTACCCCTATCCCTCCCGTAGGCTGGCCAACACTTCCCCCAAGGTGGCCCCACGCGCTTACCTAACCCCTCATGCTGCTGGACCAAGGCGCGGGCGCTTAGGACCCCAGTTCCCGCTTTAGGCGGGCGAGCTCCTCCTCCACCTCCTTTTCGGCGGAGAGGGCGGAAAGCTCCTTGTCCAGGTCCTGGCCGTCTAGGGCCTTTAGGGCCTCGTGCCGGTCCTCCATGGCGAGGATTCTGGCCTCCATCTCCTCAAAGGCCTCGAGGGCGGGGTGCTGGTCTAGGCGGGACTCCATGCGCCGCACCGCCTCGGCGGCCTCCACCCCCTTCTTGCGGGCGAGGAGGAGGGCCTTGCGGGCCTCGGCCTCGTCTATCTTCGCCTCCAGGGCCTTGAGCTGGGTCATGAGGCGTTCCACCAGGGCCTTTTGCTCCTCGGCCTGCTGCCGGAAGCCCTGGGCCAGGTCCAGAGCCCTTTTCTTCCGCCTCAGGGCCTCCTTGGCCAGGTCCTCCCGGCCCGCCTTCAGGGCCTCCTTGGCCTTCTCTTCCCAGAGGAGGGCTTCCCGCTCGTGGCTTTCCACCTCCCGCTCCAGGCGCTTTTGCTCCGCCAGGGCCTCCGCCACCTGCTCCCTGGCCTCCCTTAGGGCCTCCTTCATGTCCAGGAGGGCCTGCTCGATGATCTTCTCCGGGTCCTCGGCCCGGCGCAGGAGGTCGTTGAGGTTCGCCCGGATGAGGCGGCTTAGGCGGTCCAGTAGGTTCATGGCTTTCCCCCAGGGCCCAGTATACCTTCCCGACGGGTTAAGCTTACGGGTGGGATGAGAAAGGCGCTTTGGTCCCTCCTTCTCCTCGGCCTTGCCCTGGCCCAGGGCCGCCTCGAGGCCGGGGCGTACCTGGGCCCCCGGGTTTCCCCCACCCTCGAGGCCGGCCTCGCCCTGGGGGAAGGGGAGGTCCTCCTCCGCCTCCAGGGGGATCGGGGGGCCTTGGGCTACCTGGGAAGCCTCTCCCTGGGGCCTCTGGGCTACCTGGCCTACGGCCTTCAGGGGGAGGTGGGCGAGGGGGGCTTGGGCGGGGCGGCCTTCCTGGAGGGCGGGGCCGGGCCCTTGGCCCTGGAGGGGAGGCTCGGCTACCGGCCCCAAAGGGCCTACCCCCTCTTCCCCGAGGAGGGGGCTTTCGGGCGGCTTTCTCTGCGCTACCGCCTGGCCCCGAGGGAGGTGGCGGGCTTCCTCCTAGAAAGGGAAGGGGGCCTTAGGGCCGAGGCCACCTACGCCTTGAGGGAGGAGGCCACCTACACCCTGGGGCTCGGGGTGGGGGCCTGGCCCTACCTGGTCCTGGGCTGGAAGGGGGAGGTGGGGGAGGAGGGGGAGGTCCTGGACCTATCCTTGCGCCTTGGGGGGGTGAACCGGCTGGAGGGGGGGGTTTACTTAGGGGAGGCTAGCCTCCTTTTCACCCTTTCCCATCCTTGGGCGGGTAGCCTCCTTCTGTGGCTTGGGGACCTGGGCCTCGAGGCGGGCTTTCGGGAAGCCCCCTACGCCTGGGTCCGCTACACCTGGAGGTGGCCGTGAGAAGACCGGAGATCCTTTGGCTTTGCGTCCTCCTTTTCCCTTTGGCCCTGGCCCAGACGGTGGCGGAGATCTTGGACCGGGTGGAGAAAAACCTCTCCGAGCCCTGGCAGGCGGTGGTCCAGGGGACCCTCCAAGGCCCCTCGGGGAAGGAAGAACTCCGGGCCCAGGTTTTCGCCATCCCCAAGGAGAACCTCTTCCGCATAGAGTTCCTGAAGCCCGCCTCCTTGGAGGGGAACTTCACCGTGATCACCGAGAAGGAGGTCTGGAACTACCTCTACCTCACCAACCAGCTGGTGATCGCCCCCAAGGAGAAGACCCAGGTCCAGGGCCTGGGCTTCAGCCCCCAGGGCCTCGGGGACCTAAAAGCCCTCACGGAGCGGGTTTCCCTGCGCCTTTGGGGCGAGGAGCGCCTGCCGGAGGGCGCCGCCTGGAGGCTCGTGGGGCGGGCCAAGGAGGGCCAGGGCTTCGCCGAGATGGAGCTCTACGTCCTCAAGGCCGACCCCAGGCCCATCCGCTTCGTCTTCAAGGACGAGGCGGGCAAGGTGCTGGCGGAGCTTAAGGTGGTGGAGTTCAAGCGGGCGAACCTCGCCCCGGCCCAGCTCAAGCGCTACCCCAAGGACGCCCAGGTGGTGCGCCGCTAGGGCTCGGCGTAGAGGGGGGTGGAGAGGTACTTCCACCCCCCGTCCGGGCTGATGCAGGCCACCCGCTTGCCGGGGCCGAGCTCGCGGGCCACCTGAAGGGCGGCCCAAATGATCCCCCCCGAGCTCATCCCCAGGAAAAGCCCCTCCTCCCGGGCGAGCCTCCGGGCGAGGGGGAAGGCGTCCTCCTCCCACACCTGGATCACCCCGTCCAGGAGGGAGAGGTCCAGGTTCTCGGGGATGAAGCCCGGGCCCATGCCCTGAAACCCGTGCTGGCCCATCTTCCCCCCGGAGAGCACGTTGGAGCGGGCGGGCTCCACGGCGATGACCTTCACGTGGGGAATCCTCTCCTTGAGGTAGCGCCCCACCCCGGTGAGGGTCCCCCCGGTCCCGGAGCCGTAGACGAAGGCGTCTATGCGGCCCTCCAGGGCCGCGTAGAGCTCGGGCCCCGTGGTCTCGTAATGGGCCCGGACGTTGGCGAGATTTTGGAACTGGTCCGGCATGAAGGCCCCGAGCTCCTCCTTGAGCCTCAGCGCCTCCTCCCTCGCCGCCAGCATCCGCCTCTCGGGGTCGGTGAGGACGAGCTCGGCGCCAAAAGCCCTAAGGACCCGCTTCCTCTCCTCAGACATCTGGGCGGGCATGGTGAGGATGAGGCGGTAGCCCCGGCTTGCGGCGATCATGGCCAGGCCGATCCCGGTATTGCCGCTGGTGGGCTCCACGATGACCTGGCCCGAGCCGGGTCTTAGGATTCCTCGCTCCTCGGCGTCTTTGATCATGTACCAGGCGGGGCGGTCCTTGATGGAGCCCCCGGGGTTTTGCCCTTCCAGCTTGACCCAGACCTCGGCCATATCCGGGGCCACCACCTTGGCGAGGCGGACCACCGGGGTCTTGCCGATCACCCCTTCCACCCGCATACCCCCACTATAGCCCTTGGCCAAGGGCGAAACCTCCAGGTCCTTTTCCCGGGGCCTCGAGTCTGCTAGGCTAGAGGAAGCAAGCCTGGCTTGCGAAAGGGTGACCATGAAGGTTGAACAGGACAAGGTAGTGACCATCCGTTACACCCTCCAGGTGGAGGGGGAGGTTCTGGACCAGGGGGAGCTTTCCTACCTGCACGGGCACGGCAACTTGATCCGGGGCCTCGAGGAGGCCCTGGAGGGCCGGGAGGAGGGGGAGCGCTTCCAGGTCCACGTGCCCGCCGAGAAGGCCTACGGGCCCCATGACCCCGAAGGGATCCAGGTGGTGCCCCTTTCTTCCTTCCCCGAGGACGCCGAGGTGGCCCCCGGGGCCCAGTTCTACGCCCAGGACATGGAGGGGAACCCCATGCCCCTCACCGTGGTGGAAGTCCAGGGAGAGGAGGTCACCATTGACTTTAACCACCCCCTGGCGGGCAAGGACCTGGACTTCGAGGTGGAGGTGGTGCGGGTACGCGAGGCCACGCCGGAGGAGGTCCTCCACGGCCACGTGCACGAGGGCGGCCACGCCCACTAAAGCGCTTCGCGGGGTCTTGCAGCCTTTGCCCCCTAGGACCTAAACTGATCTAGGTGCGGGTGCCTAGGCCCCGCTTCGCTCGGCCCCATCGTCTAGCGGTCAGGACGCGGCCCTCTCAAGGCCGAAACGGGGGTTCGATTCCCCCTGGGGTCACCATGGGCGGCTAGCTCAGCTGGCGAGAGCGCTCGCCTTACAAGCGAGAGGCCAGAGGTTCAAGTCCTCTGCCGCCCACCATTTGCTCCCACTCCCTAAGGGGGTGGGAGGTTTTCCTTTTCCAAAAGGCTTTGGACCCCCACAGGAAGGGCTTCCTCGGGAAAGAGGGCCCGGAAGCGCCGGGCCAGATCGGCCAGGAGGGGCCTTAGGCCTTCCTCCCTCAACGCCTCGGGGTAGAGTTCCCGCATGGCCTGAAGGAGCTTTTCCCGGGCCAGGTGCCGGGCCACCAGGAAAGCCTCCCCCTGTAGGCGCGGGGGCTTTCCCCGGTAGAGGCGCTCGGCCTCCTTGCGCACGGCGGGCGCTTGCAGGAGGCGCCGGCAGGTGGGGCAGGGGTGGGTTTCGCTGGGGGTCTGGCAGATGGGGCAGGGAGTGCCCTTTTGTCGCCGAAAAAGGGCCAAAGCCGCCCGGGCCACCTTGTCCCGAAGCTCAGGAGGGGCTTGCTCTGCCAAGGCCAGGGCCTTGCGGCTTTGGGCGAGCTTTACCCCTTCGGCGGGGCCAGGGTCTTGGGGCTTGGGGGAGTCCTCCGGGGCCTCCGGCCTTCCCACCTGGAAGCGGATCTCCTTCACCATCCCCGGAAAGCGCTCCTCGTAGCGGCGGAGGAGAAGGAGGCGGTGGTAGGTGAGCTGGTGGGCCACCACGGGATCGGGGACCCGCACCCAAAGGGTGCCCTCCTCCAGGGCCAGGGCCTCGGTGACCCCGGCCAAGCCCGGCCCCACCACCTCCCGCCAGGCGGCGAGAACCATGCCCCGCTTGAACCGCTCCTTGCCGCCGGCTCGCTTTAGGGCTTCGGGAATCAACTCCTTTAGCCGCCAGGGCACAGGACCACTCCTCCTTGCATGGAGCATACCACCACCCCTTCGGGCGCTTGGAGGCCGGTGAAGACCGCCTGGGGCAGGTCCTTGGCGTAACGCAGGACCGCCTGGCGCCGGGGTTCGTCCAGCTCCTCGCTCCACTCGTCCAAAAGGAGGAGGGGAGGCTCCCCGTGATGCTCGGCGAGGAGGCGGTGCTCGGCCAGGCGCAGGGCCAGGGCCAGGGCCTTGGCCTCCCCCCGGCTGGCGAACCGGTGGGCGGGGTGGCCCCGGAGGAGAACCACCAGGTCGTCCCGGTGGGGCCCCACCAGGGTCTGCCCCCGGAGGAGCTCTTCTTCCCGCTTGGCCTTAAGGGCCTCCAGAAGGCTCCCCTGGACGCTTTCCTCGAGGCGGAGGCTTGCCTCCCCGGGCGCCAGGGCCCGGTGCACCTCCTGGAAGATGGGCAGGAAGCGCCGGAGAAAACGCCTTCTCAGGGCCTGGATCTCCTCCCCGTAGCGGGCGAGCTCCTGGTCCCAAACCCCTAGCCCGTTTCCCCCCATCTTCAAGAGGGCGTTCCTTTGGCGCAGGACCTTCTCGTAGGCGGAAAGGAGGGCGGCGTAGCGCCGGGAGAAGCGGGAAAGAAGCCGATCCAGAAAGGCCCGCCTCACCTCCTTCGGTCCCAGAACGATCTCCACGTCTTCGGGGAGGACCAGCACCGAGCCGGGAAGTTCCCATAACGTCCTTAGGCCGACGGGCTTCCCGTTGAGGCGCACCTCCCTTCCTTCCGGGCCCAGACGCTGCTCCACCTGGTAAAGGCCGAGCTCGGTCTCCGCTTCGGCGAAGAGCCAGGCTTCCCGTTCCCCAAAGCGCACCAGGTCCCCCAGGGCTCCCGGCGCCTCCCCCCCCAGGAGGAGGTGCCAGGCCCAGAGGAGGTTGGTCTTCCCCTGGCCGTTCCCCCCCACCACGGCGAAGAGCCCCGGGGGAGGGCGGAAGACTTCCAGGGCCAGGTTGCGGAAGTTCCGCTGCCGAAAGAGGAGAAGCCGCATGCCAAGGATCACCCTTCGGTTGCGCAACAGGGGACGTCTAGACCACCCCCGCCCTGGCGAAAGCCCATTAGAGCCTCACCCGGCGGAAGAGGGCGGGGAGGAAGAGGAGGGCGAGGAGGAGGAGGGAGGCTCCAAGGAGGTACGGCCCCTCGGGGGCCAAGCGGTAGAGCCCCGTGCCCACGATGGGCCCGAGCATCCTTCCCAAGGCCTGGGCGGCGCTGTTGAGCCCCGCCACCAGGCCCTGCTCCCCTTCCCCCACCGCCAGGGAAAGCCCCGCCGTCACCCCGGGCCCCGCCAGGGCCGCCCCCGCCCCCTGGAGGGCGAGCCCCAGGGTCAGGGCGGGAAAGCTCTTGGCGAAGACCAGCACCAAAAAGCCCAGGAGGCCCACGGGCAGGCCCAGGAGGAGGAGGGTCCTGGGGGGCCATCCCGCCTTGCGCACCAGGAAGCCCTGGAGGAAGACCGCCACCAGGCCGTAGAGGACGAGGGCCGTGCCCACGCTCCGGGCGGTCTCCACCCCGGTTAGCCCCAGGCGGTCCTGGAAGTAAAAGGCGATGGTCTGCTCCAGGGCCACGCCGGAGAGGTTGAGGGCGAAGCCCAGGAGGAGGAGGGGGAAGACCCTCGGGTCAAAGGGGGAAAGCCGCTCCACCTCCTTCCTCCCTTCGGGCCTGGACTCGGGGAGGACCAGGTGGACGAAGAGGGCGTTTAGAAGGGCGATGCCCGAAGAGAAGAAGACCGGGGCCAGGAGGCCGAAGAGGGAGGCGAGCCCCGCCCCCAGGGCGGGCCCCAGGATCACCGCGAGGCCAAAGGCCGCCCCGAGGAGGGCCATGCCCGCGGTGCGGTTTTCCCGCCCCGTGACGTCCGCCACGTAGGCCTGGGCCGTGGGCAGGGTGGCGGAGCTGAAGGCCCCCCCGAGAAGGCGGGAGAGGAGGAGGAGGAAGAAGAGGAGGCCCGGGGGCAGGACCCCCTTTTGCCCAAGGAGGGCGAAGAGGCCGAAGAGGAGAAAGCTCGCGGCGAAGCCCAGGATGCCCACGAGGAGCACGGGCTTTCTTCCCCTTTCGCTCCGCCTGCCCCAGTAGGGGGAGAGGAGGAACTGCATGAGGGCGTAGCCCGTGGAGAAGAGGCCCACCTGGACCTCGCTTAGGCCAAGCTCCCTGCCCAAGGGCCCCAGGATGGGGAAGAGGATGGAAAGGCCCAGGACGCTGTTGAAGAGGGTGAGGAAGAGGAGGGCCAAGGGGGGCATGGCCCCGATTATATCCCTAGCCGAAGCGCCCGCTGATGTAGGCCTCGGTGTAGGGGTGCTTGGGTTTGGTGAAGAGGACCTCGGTGGGGCCTTCCTCCACCAG
>NZ_JBWGQW010000057.1:0-5290 GCF_056332225.1 Thermus sp.
CCTACCTGCGCCAGGCCTGGGGGGTGGTGGGGGTGCGGGAGAAGGGGGTGGAGGTGCGCCTCCGCTTCGCCCCGGAAGCCGCCTGGCGGGTCCTGGAGGGGGACTACCCCGGGCTTCAGGTGGAAGGGGAGCTGGAAGACGGCAGCCTCCTCGCCCGCCTCGAGGCCGCTCCCTTCAAGGACGGGGTGCCCTACGAGGTGCTGGCCTGGGTCCAAAGCTTCGGCCCCCGGGTGGAGGTGCTAAGCCCCCCGGAGCTCCGGCACCGCTGGCTGGAGGAAGCGAGGCGGCTCTTGGAGCTCTACGGAACCCGACAGGAGGTGTCGGGAACGCCTTCTAAGGTGAGCGTATGAACGTGAAAGAAGCAGCCCTGGCCCTTTGGGCCAAAAGCGGGGACCCCTTCCACCCCCTCCTCGCCCACATGCTGGACGCGGCGGCGGTGGCCCAGGCGGTGCTCTTCCGCGAGCCCGAGCGGACCCGGGCCCTATACGCCCAGGACTGGGGCCTCTCCCCGGAGGAGGCCGTGGCCTGGGTGGCCCTCCTCGTGGGCCTCCACGACCTGGGCAAGGCGAGTCCCGTCTTCCAGGCGGCCTGGGAGGAGGGGGCGAGGCGGGTGCAGGCGGCGGGCCTCCCCCTGGAGGAGGGCCTGGAGTGGGTGGCCCACGGGGTCTTCACGGAGCTCCTCCTGAAGCGGCTCCTCAAGGAGAAGGGCCTCCCCGAGCGGGCGGCCAACGACCTCGCCGCCGCCCTCGGGGCCCACCACGGCTTCTTGGCGAGCTCCGAGGAGAAAAAAGCCGCCCGCCGCCAGCTCAAGCAGGAAGACCCCCTCTGGTGGGAGGTCCGAGGGTGGCTTCTGGAGGAGCTATTCCAAAAGCTCGGGGTCCGGCTCCCAAAGCTGGAGGGCGGGGAGGCCAGGCCCGAGGCCGTGCTCCGGGTTATGGCCCTGGCCTCCTTCGCCGACTGGGTGGCCTCGGACCCCGGTTTTTTCCCTTACGGCCGGGACCCGCTAGCCCCGGACTACTTCGGCGGGGCCCAGGACCTCGCGGCCAAGGCCCTGGACAGCCTGGGCTGGAAGCCTTTCCGCCTTCCCCCGAGGCGGGACTTCGTGGAGCTCTTTTCCTTCGCCCCAAACCCCCTGCAGGGCGCCCTCCCCCAGGTCCTAAAGGAACCGAAAGCGCCCGTCCTCCTCCTGGTGGAAGCCCCCATGGGCATGGGCAAGACGGAGGCCGCCCTCTACGCCCACCACCTCCTTCAGGGGGCCCTCCACCATCGGGGCCTCTACCTGGGCCTGCCCACCCAGGCCACGGCCAACGGCCTCTTCCCGAGGGTGCAGGCCTTCCTGGAGCGCGTGCTGGAGAGGCCCGAGGTCCAGCTCCAGCACGGCACCGCCCTCCTCAACCCCCACTACGCCGGGCTCCTGGAGCGGGCCCGCCCCGCCGAGGTGTGGGACGAGGGGGAAGAAGGGGGTGCCGTGGCCTCGGCCTGGTTTTCCGCCCGCAAGCGGGCCATGCTGGCCCCCTACGGGGTGGGCACCCTGGACCAGGCCCTCCTCGGGGTGCTCCGGGTCAAGCACCACTTCATCCGCCTCTGGGGGCTCATGAACCGGGTGGTGGTGCTGGACGAGGTGCACGCCTACGACGTCTACACCTCGGGGCTCCTCCTCTCCCTCCTCAGGTGGCTCAAGGCCCTGGGCTCCAGCGCCATCGTCATGACCGCCACCCTGCCCCCTTCCCGCCGGAGGGCCCTCCTCGAGGCCTGGGCCGGGAAGGCCTTGCCCCAGGACCTGGGAGCCTACCCCCGGGTGGCGGTGGTGGAGGGAGAGGCCGTGCGCCACGCCTCCCTACCCCCCGCTCGGGAGGTGGAACTGGCCCTGGAGCGGGTCCCCGTGGGGGTGGAGGAGGTGGCCAAGGCCCTGAAGGAAGCCCTTCCCGGGGCCCTCGGGGCCATCGCGAACACCGTGGACCGGGCCCAGGCCCTCTACCTGGCCCTGGGGGAGGGAACCCCCCTTACCCTCGAGGCCCTGGCGAGCCGCCTTGGGGGCATCCCCGGCGGGCAGGCCTGGGAAGAGGTGCGCCGGGCGCTTCCCGAGCGGAAAGACGAGGTGGTGGGGAAGGTCCTATCGGACGGCACCCTGGTCTTCCTCCTCCACGCCCGCTTCCCCGCCGAGGAGCGGGCCTTAAGGGAGAGCGTGGCCCTTGCCCTCTTCGGCAAGGGGGGGCCTAGGCCTGAGAGGGCCATCCTGGTGGCCACCCAGGTGGCGGAGCAGAGCCTGGACCTGGACTTTGACCTCCTCTACACGGACCTCGCCCCCGTGGACCTCCTCTTCCAGCGCTCCGGGAGGCTCCACCGCCACGAGCGGCCGAGGCCCGAAAAGCACGCGGGGCCCAAGCTCCTCCTCGGCGTGCCCGAGGGTCTGGACTTCGGAAAGCCCCTCTACTGGGACTCGGTTTACGAGGACTTCGTTCTCCTCGCCACCTGGAGGGCGCTTTCGGGACGTGACCGCCTTCGTGTGCCCGGGGACCTCGAGGCCCTCTTGGAAGAGGTCTACGAGGCGGAGGACCCCGGGAGCTTCCCCGAGGGCCTGCGGGAGCGGGCGAGGAAGAGCCTGGAGCGCCTTCGGGAGCGGCGGGACAGGGAGAAGGCACACGCGGAAAAGTTCTCCTTAAGCAGCCTGGACCGCCTCCTCGCCTACTGGGACGAGGGCGCCTTGGTGGCCCAGGAGCGCCTCGAGGACGACGAGGAGAAGGCGGAGACCCAGCGCCTCCTCACCCGCCTGGGGGACCCCAGCGTGGCCGTAGTTCCTCTCTTCCCGGTGGGGAATGGGCTTTTCCTGGACCGGGAGGGGTGGCGGAGGGCGCCCCTGGAGGGGGAGGTCTTTCGGGAGGAGGCCGAGGCCCTCTTCCGGCGGGCGGTGCGCCTTTCCCGCTTCCCCCTGCCCCAGGACCTCTTGAAAGAGGAGGCTCCCCCCGCCTGGCGGAAAAGCGGCCTCCTGCGGGGCCTCCGCCCCTTGGAGGTGGGGCGGGTCTTCGGGTCCGGCGCGGGGGCCTTCCGGGTGGAGCTGGACCCGGAGCTCGGGGTGGTCTACCGGCCCGTTTGAATCCGTCAGCGGATGTCGGGAACCGGGATTAGCCTGGGGAAGGAGGTGAAATCTTGGAGCCCAAGTTCAACCTGGTGGAGGAGCCCTGGATTCCCGTCCTAAAGGAGGGGCGGGTGGTGGAGGTGGGGATGGGGGAGGCCCTCTTGCGGGCCCACGAGCTCGCCCGCATAGAGACCCCTTCCCCCCTGGAGGAAGCCGCCCTTTACCGCCTCCTCCTGGCGGCGCTCCACCGGGCCCTCATGGGCCCCCGCCGCCTGGAGGACGTACTGGACTGGTGGCGGGCCGGGCGCTTTCCCGAGGGGCCCATCCGGGACTACCTGGACCGCTTCCGGGACCGCTTCTTCCTCTTCCACCCCGAGGCTCCCTTCTTTCAGGTGGCGGACCTTCCGGAGGAGAACCCTCTTCCCTGGAGCAAGCTCCTCCCCGAGCTCGCGAGCGGCAACAACCCCACCCTCTTTGACCACACCACCGAGGAGAACCTCCCCAAGGCCACCTACGCCCAGGCCGCCCGGGCCCTCCTCGTGCACCAGGCCTTCGCCCTAGGGGGGCTCCTCCGCCGCTTTGGGGTGGGCTCGGCCAAGGACGCTCCCGTGGCCCGCCCCGCCCTTTTCCTGCCCACCGGGGGGAACCTCCTGGAAACCCTCCTCCTCAACCTCGTGCCCTACGCGCCGGAGGAGGACGCCCCCATCTGGGAGGTGCCGCCTTTGAGGCTCGCCGACCTCGAGGGCGGCAAGGCCCGGTGGCCCCTCTCCGGCAGGACCCGGGTCTACACCTGGCCCGCCCGGGGGGTGCGCCTCCTGGACGAGGGGGACGGGGTGCGCTTCATGGGGTATGGCCCCGGGGTGGAGCCCCGGGAGGCGCCTCACCGCGACCCCATGGTGGCCCAGCGCCTGGACCCGAAGGGCAACCTTCTCGTCCTCCGGCTTTCCGAAGAGCGGAGCTTCTGGCGGGACTTCTCCGCCATGCTCCCGAGGCAAGGTGGCAAGGTGGCGGCCACCCTCGAGCACGCGGACAACCTCCAAGGAGAGCTGGAGGACGCTTTACCCTCAGGGAAGCACCCTGAGGAGGGCAAAGAGGCCCGGGTGGCCTTGAGGGTGCTGGGCCAGGTGACCGACCAGGCCAAGGTCTTGGACCTGCACCGGGAGGTCTACCCCTTGCCCCCAGGACTTCTTTGCCCAGAAGGCGAGGCGAACCTGGAGAAGGCCTTGAAGGAGGCCGAGGAGCTGGGGCAGGGCCTGCGGGGCCTCGCCTTTAAAGTGGCCCGGGCGGTGGTGGGGGAGCGGGATTCCAACTTCGCCCGCTCCCTCCCCCTGGAGCGCCTCTACTGGCACGCCCTGGACGGGGCCTTCCCCGGCTTTCTCGCCCGGGTGGCGGAGGAGGCTTCCCTAAAGGGGTGGCGGGAGGAGCTCAAGCGGGCGGCCCGGGAGGCCTGGGCGGCCACCCGCCTTTTCCTGGGCACGGGGGCGCGGCACCTGAAGGCCCTGGCCCAGGGGGAACAGGAGTTTGGGCGCCTACTTGGGGCGCTCGGTAAGGAGGTGGGGACGTGAGCCAAGGGGAGCGGTTTTTGGCGTGGCTGGAGCGCTTGAAGGCCCAGAAGACTTGGACCCCGGCGCGGGCGGCCCTTAGGCGGAGCCTGGCCTTCCCTCCGGGGGCCTACCCCAAGGCCATGCCCTACGTGGAGCCCTTCGTGGAGGGAGAGGGCTGGAAGCGGGAGGCCCACTACCTGGTGGCGGCCCTCTACGCCCTGAAGGACGGGGAGCACCGGAAGGAGCGGACCCTGGCCCGGGCCCTCCGGGAGAAGGCCCAGGACTCAGGGAGTGTGGAGAAGCGCTTCCTCGCCCTTTTGGAGGCGGACCGCGACCAGATCGCCTTCCGCCTGCGCCAGGCGGTGGCCCTGGTGGAAGGGGGGCTGGACTTCGCCCGGCTTCTAGACGACCTATTACGCTGGTTTTCCCCGGAGCGGCCCGTCCAGGCCCGCTGGGCGAGGGAGTTCTACGGCGCCGAGGCTTCGGAAGAGGAAAGGAAGGAGGTGGAGGCGTGAAGCTTCTGGAAGTGCACATCCTGCAGACGGTGGCCCCGAGCAACCTGAACCGGGACGACACGGGAAGCCCCAAGGACGCCCTCTTCGGGGGCTTTAGGCGGGCCAGGATCTCCAGCCAGGCCCAGAAGCGGGCGGTGCGGGTGGCCTTTAGGGAT
>NZ_JBWGQW010000057.1:5388-8281 GCF_056332225.1 Thermus sp.
CCTGGACGGCGGCAAGGCCGTGGACCTGGCCCTCTTCGGCCGGATGCTCGCCGACCGGCCCGAGCTCGGGGTGGACGCCGCGGCCCAGGTGGCCCACGCCCTAAGCACCCACAAGGTGGACCGGGAGTTTGACTTCTACACCGCCGTGGACGACCTCAACCCCAAGGAGGAAACGGGGGCCGGGATGATGGGGGACGTGGAGTTTTACTCCGCCACCCTCTACCGCTACGCCGTGGTGGACCTGGACAAGCTCGTGGAAAACCTCCAAGGGGACAAGGAGCTCGCCCTCAAGGGGGCCCTGGCCTTCCTCGAGGCCTTCGCCCTCACCCTGCCCTCGGGCAAGCAGAACAGCTTCGCCGCCCACAACCCGCCCCTCTTCGTGGCCTTCCGGGCCGGGGAGGGGATGCCCCGGAACCTGGCCACGGCCTTTGAGGCCCCCCTGCGGCCCAAGGAGGACCAGCCCCTTTCCCGCCTCTCCGCCCAGGCCCTCCTTAAGGAGTGGGCCAAGTTTGACCGGGTCTACGGGCCCCTTGAGCCTGAGTGGAAGGGCGCCCTGGACCTCACGGAAGCGGAAGGGGACGGGGTTCCGAGGCTGGAGGACCTGAAGGCCCTCAAGGAGAAGGCGAGGGAGGCCGTGAGGGCGCTTTTGGGGGTGTAGCGTGCCCACCCTCCTCCTCAGGCTCCAAGGCCCCCTGCAGTCCTGGGGCACGCGGAGCCGTTTTGACCGTCGGGACACCTGGCCCTACCCCACGAAAAGCGGGGTAGCGGGCCTCCTGGCCGCCGCCTTGGGCCGGGACCGCAGGGAGGACGTCTCCGACCTGGCCGCCCTCCGCATGGGGGTGCGGGTGGACCGGAAGGGGGTGCTCAAGGTGGACTACCAGACCGCCCAGGGCGTCCTCGCCGCCGACCTCAAGGCCAAGCGGGACGTGCAGAGCTGGCGCTACTTCCTCTCCGACGCCGCCTTCCTGGTGGGCCTCGAGGGGGACGGGGGGCTCCTTGGCGAGCTCCACGACGCCCTGAAGAACCCCCGCTTCCCCCTCTACCTGGGCCGCAAGGGCTACGTGCCAAGCCCCCCGCCCTACCTGCCCGACGGCCTCCTCGAGGCCCCCCTGGCGGAGGCCCTCAAGGCCTATCCCTACCTGGGGAGGGGAAGGCCTCAGGGGGACCTCCTCCTGGCGCTGGAGGCCGAGGAGGGCCGCCTGGTCTACGACCAGCCCGCGGGGCCCTTCAGCGAGCGGCGCTTCGCCGCCCGCTACGTGCGGGAGGAGGTGCTTCCCAAAGAAGCGGTGCCGGAAGGCCCCCCTAGGTGGGAGGTGGCCCATGTGGGTTAGCAAGCTCGTGCTCAACCCCGCTTCCCGGGCCGCCCGCCGGGACCTGGCGAACCCCTACGAGATGCACCGCACCCTCTCCAAGGCGGTGTCCGAGGCCCTTGGGGAAGGGCGGGAGCGGCTTCTCTGGCGCCTCGAGCCCGCCCGGGGCCTGGAGCCCCCCGTGGTCCTGGTGCAGACCCTCACCGAGCCCGACTGGGGCGTGCTGGAGGAGGGGTACGCCGAGGTCTTCCCCCCGAAGCCCTTTGAGCCTGCCCTCCGCCCTGGACAGCGCCTCCGCTTCCGCCTCCGGGCGAACCCCGCCAAGCGCCTCGCGGCCACGGGGAAGCGGGTGGCCCTGAAGACCCCGCTGGAGAAAATCGCCTGGCTGGAAAGGCGGCTTATGGAAGGGGGTTTCCGGCTTCTTGAGGGAGAGGAGGGGCCCCTGGTCCGCATCCTCCAGGACACCTTTCTGGAGGTCCGCCGCAGGAAAGGGGTTGCTTCGCCGTCAGGCGAACACCGAGAGGAGGGCGAAGGGAGGCTCGTGCAGGTGCAGGCGGTGCTCTTTGAGGGGCGCCTCGAGGTGGTGGACCCAAAGAAGGCGCGGGCCACCCTGGAGCGGGGCATAGGCCCCGGCAAGGCCTTAGGCCTCGGCCTCCTTTCCCTCGCTCCCTAGGAGGGCCCATGCCCCCCGTCCCCAGCGCCAGGAACCTCAAGGAGCTTCCCAAGTTCCGGGATGGCCTCTCCTACCTCTACGTGGAGCACGCCGTGGTGGAGCGGGAGGCGGGGGGCATCGGCATCTACGACCAAGAGGGCCTCACCCTGGCCCCGGTGGCGGGGCTTGGGGTCCTCTTCCTGGGCCCCGGCACCCGCATCACCCACGCCGCCATCCGCCTCCTCGCGGAAAACGGGTGCACCGTGGCCTGGGTGGGGGAGGGGGTGGCCCGCTTCTACGCCCAGGGCCTGGGCGACACCCGGAGCGCCGCCCGCCTCTACCGCCAGGCCCGGGCCTGGGCCGACCCGGACCTGCACCTCCAGGTGGTGATGCGGCTTTACCGCATGCGCTTCCCCGAGCCCCTGCCCGAGGGCCTGACCCTGGAGCAGGTGCGGGGCCTCGAGGGGGTGCGGGTGCGGGAGACTTACGCCCGCTGGAGCCGGGAGACGGGCGTGCCCTGGTACGGTCGGAGCTACGACCGGGGCGACTGGCGGGCGGCGGACCCGGTGAACCGGGCCCTCTCCGCTGGGGCGAGCTACCTCTACGGCTTGGCCCACGCCGCCATCGTCTCCTTAGGCTTTAGCCCCGCCCTGGGCTTCATCCACACGGGGAAGCTTCTCTCCTTCGTCTACGACATCGCCGACCTCTACAAGGCGGACTACTTGGTGCCCGCCGCTTTCCGTACCGTGGCGGAGTCCGAGGAGGGGGTGGAGCGGAGGGTGCGCCGGGCCCTGCGGGAGGCCATCCAGGAGGGGAGGCTTTTGGAGCGGATGGCGGAAGACCTTCTTAACCTCTTCCGGGGCCTGGGCCTCCCCGAGGAAGAGGACCCGGTGGAAGAGGACCCCACCCGTCCTGGGGGCCTTTGGGACCT
>NZ_JBWGQW010000058.1:0-8128 GCF_056332225.1 Thermus sp.
CGTAGTGGCCGTAGACGAGCACGGTGGGAGCCTTCTCGTCCACAAGGCGTTCGGCGTAGAGGATGGGGTGGAGGGGGGTCTCGTGGAGCTCCGTGCGGAAGCTCAGGGCCTTGAGCCTCTCCTCAAGCCAAAGGGCCGCCCGGCGGACGTCCTCCTTGCGGGCGGGGTCGGTGGAGACCGAAGGGATGGAAAGGAACTCCAAAAGGGGCGCCAAGGCGTTCACGCGCCCATACTACTCCCTTGGAAGAGGCCCTTGCCCTCCTCCAGGAGGAGGAGCCTGAGCCGGGCCACCTCGGCCTCAAACCGGGCCTGCAGGGCCTCGAGCTCCGCCCGAAGCCGCATGATCTCCTCCACCCCCGCCAGGTTCACCCCAAGCTCCTGCGTCAGGCGGCGGATCTCCCGGAGCTTCTCAATGTCCCGCTCCGAGTAAAGCCGCGTCTTCCCAGAAGACCGCTTCGGCTTGATCAAACCCTTCCGCTCGTAAAGCCGAAGCGTCTGGGGGTGCATCTCCACCAGCTCCGCCGCCACCGAGATCACGTAGACCGGGCGGTCCTTGGGGGAAGGCTTGGCCGCCTCCCCGGGGGCAGGAAGGGCCTTGCGCTCAAGCTCCTGGAAGCGCTCCCCGATCTCGGCCTTGAGCCGGGCCACCTCGGCCTCAAACCGGGCCTGCAGGGCCTCGAGCTCCGCCCGAAGCCGCATGATCTCCTCCACCCCCGCCAGGTTCACCCCAAGCTCCTGCGTCAGGCGGCGGATCTCCCGGAGCTTCTCGATGTCCCGCTCCGAGTAAAGCCGCGTCTTCCCAGAAGACCGCTTCGGCTTGATCAAACCCTTCCGCTCGTAAAGCCGAAGCGTCTGGGGATGCATCTCCACCAGCTCCGCCGCCACCGAGATCACGTAGACCGGACGGTCCTTATCCATGGCCTTCAGCCCCTCCCGCTAAGGCGTCCTCACCCTTTTCATTATACGGGCCCTGTAAAGCCTAAGCGCAAGGAAGCTCTCCTCGCCGCCTCCACCACCCGGGGGGCCAGGCGGTGGGCCTCCTCCAGGGAAAGGCGGCTTGCGGGGGCGGAGAGGGAGAGGGCCGCCACCACCTCCCCCGAGGGGCCAAAGACCGGAGCGGCCACGCACCGCACCCCGAGCTCCTTCTCCTCGTTGTCCAGGGCGTAGCCCCGCTCCCGCACCGCGCGAAGCTCGGCCAGAAGCTCAGGGAGGCGGGTGAGGGTGTGGGGGGTGTAGGGGGGCAGGGCAAGCCCCTCGGGCACCCCCCGGTAGGCCAAAAGCACCTTACCCACCCCGGTGGCGTGGAGGGGGGCGGGGCTTCCGGGAGCGGTGAAAAGGCGCACCAGGCGCGTGCCCTCCACCTGGTCCAGGTAAAGGGCTTCCTTGCCCGCGGGCACCGCCAGGTTCACGCTCTCCCCAAGCTCCGCCGCCAACGCCTCCATCTCCGGCCGCACCGCCTGCAGGAGGCTCTTTTGCGGGTAGACCTGGCCTACCCGGTAGGCCATGGGCCCCACCCGGTAGACCCCTCCCGTCTCCTCCACGAACCCCCGGCGGGCCAGGGCCTGGAGGAGGCGGTAGAGGGTGCTCTTGGAAAGCCCGGTGCGCCCCGCGACCTCCCCAAGCCCCCCGGCCCCCAGCTCCGCCAGGGCCTCGAGGACCAGGAGGCCCCGCTCCAGGGTCCTGACCTCCCGGGCTCCCTTTTCCCTGGGCCTCGGCATGCCCCCGAGGATACCAGGGCGGACCCTATTTTTCAATAGACAAAAAATCGTTTTGCTTCTTGACAAATCCCCGCCCCTCCCTTAGGCTCAAACCACCATGAAGGGCGTGGAGATCACCAAGGACCATCCCCTCCTCGGGGAAGTGCTCACGGAAGAGGCCCTTAGGTTCGTGGTGGCCCTCCAGCGGGAGTTCAACCCCGTGCGCAAAGCCCTCCTGGAGCGGCGCAAGGCCCTTTGGGAGCGGTACAAGGCGGGAGAGAGGCCGGACTTCCTGGAGGAGACCCGCTTCGTCCGGGGCGGGGACTGGAAGGTGGCCGAAGCCCCGCCTGACCTCCTGGACCGCCGGGTGGAGATCACGGGCCCCGTGGACCGGAAGATGATCGTGAACGCCTTAAACTCCGGGGCCAAGGTCTTCATGGCGGACTTTGAGGACGCCCTCTCCCCCACCTGGGACAACGTCATCCGGGGGCAGAAGAACCTCTACGACGCCGTGCGCCGCCAGATAGACTTCGTCTCCCCCGAGGGCAAGGAATACAAGCTAAAGGAGAAGACCGCCACCCTGGTGGTGCGCCCAAGGGGCTGGCACCTTGTGGAAAAGCACGTCCTGGTGGACGGGGAGCCCATCTCGGCGAGCCTCTTTGACTTCGGCCTCTACTTCTTCCACAACGCCCACGAGCTCTTAAGGCGGGGAAGCGGGCCCTACTTTTACCTGCCGAAGCTTGAGAGCCACCTCGAGGCCCGCCTCTGGAACGAGGTCTTCAACTTCGCCCAGGACTACCTGAAGATCCCCCGGGGCACCATCCGGGCCACGGTCCTCATTGAGACCATCCTGGCGGCCTTTGAGATGGAGGAGATCCTCTTTGAGCTCAAGGAGCACGCCGCCGGGCTCAACGCGGGCCGGTGGGACTACATCTTCAGCTGCATCAAGAAGTTCGCCACCACCGCCCCCATCTTCCCCGACCGGGCCCAGGTGACCATGACCGTGCCCTTCATGAAGGCCTACACCGAGCTTTTGGTCAAGTCCTGCCACGCCCACGAGGCCCACGCCATCGGGGGCATGGCCGCCTTCATCCCGAGCCGCAAGGACCCCGAGGTGAACGAACGGGCTTTCCAGCAGGTCCGGGCGGACAAGGAAAGGGAAGCCTCCCAGGGCTTTGACGGCACCTGGGTGGCCCACCCGGACCTCGTGCCCGTGGCCATGGAGGTCTTTGACCGCTACCTGGGGGATAGGCCCCACCAGAAGCACGTGAAGCGGGAGGACGTCCAGGTGAGCGCGGCGGACCTCCTGAACTTCCACGTCCCCGAGGGCAAGGTGACGGAGGCGGGGCTTCGCAACAACGTCTCCGTGGCCCTCCAGTACCTGAACCAGTGGCTTCTTGGCAACGGGGCCGCCGCCATCTTCAACCTCATGGAGGACGCCGCCACCGCCGAGATCAGCCGGGCCCAGCTCTGGCAGTGGGTCCACCGGGAGGCCAGGCTGGAGGACGGCCGCCCCGTCACCCCGGAGCTCTACCAAAAGGTCAAGGAGGAGGAGCTTCAGAAGCTGGGCGGGAGGGAAACCGGCCGCTACCGGGAAGCGGAGGAGATCCTGGACAAGCTCGTCCTCTCGGAGGAGTTCGTGGAGTTCCTGACCCTGGTGGCCTACGACTACATTGACTAGGCCGAAGGCGCGGAGGGTGGGGGCTTCCTGCCCTAAAGTGGAGGGGAAAGGAGGGCAAGGGTGGGCTTCTTGGAGGAACTCAAGGCCCTTTTACCCGGAAGGGTCCTCACAAGGGAGGCGGAGCTCGCCCCCTACGAGTCCGACGCCCTCACCGCCTACCGCAAACGGCCCCTCGCCGTGGCCCTGCCGGAGAGGAAGGAGGAGGTGGTGGAGGTGGTGCGCCTCTGCCACCACTACGGCGTCCCCTTCGTGGCCCGGGGAAGCGGCACGAGCCTCTCGGGAGGCTCCCTCCCCGTGGAGGGCGGGATCGTCCTCGCCCTGAACCGGATGAACCGGATCCTAAAGCTGGACCCCAAGGCCCGGATCGCCGTGGTGGAGCCCGGGGTGGTGAACCTCGAGGTCTCCCGCCAGGCCGCTCCCTTTGGCCTCTACTACGCCCCCGACCCCTCCAGCCAGCCCGTAAGCACCCTCGGGGGAAACGTGGCCTTCAACTCCGGGGGGGCCCACTGCCTGAAGTACGGGATGACGGCGAACCACGTCCTGGGCCTGGAGCTCGTCACGCCTAAGGGGGAGGTGGTGCGCCTCGGGGGGGAGAGCCTGGAGGGGGTGGGGCCGGACCTCCACGGCTTCTTCGTGGGCACCGAGGGGCTTTTGGGGGTGGCGGTGGAGATCACCCTGCGGCTCCTCCCCAAGCCCGAGGCCTACCACACCGTCCTCGCCGCCTACCCGAGCCTCGAGGCGGCGGGGGAGGCGGTGAGCCGGGTGATCCGGGCGGGGCTTCTTCCGGGGGCCATGGAGATCATGGACCGCCTGAGCATAGAGGCCGCGGAGAAGGCGGTAAAGGCGGGCTACCCCCCGGTGGAGGGGCTCCTCATCGTGGAGCTGGAAGGCCCCAGGGAGGAGGTGGCGGCCGAGGCCGAGGTGCTCCACCGGGTCCTCGAGGAAAGCGGGGCCCTGGAGGTGCGGGTGGCGCGGGGCGAGGCCGAGCGCCAGGCCATCTGGAAGGGCAGGAAGGCGGCCTTCAGCGCCGTGGGGAGGCTTTCCCCCGACTACCTGGTCCAAGACGGGGTGGTGCCCCGCTCCCGGCTCGGGGAGGCCCTGAGGGAGATCGGGCGCCTCTCCCGGGAGTACGGCCTGAGGGTGGCCAACGTCTTCCACGCCGGGGACGGGAACCTCCACCCCCTGGTCCTCTACGACGGGAAAAAACCGGGAGAGCTGGAAAGGGCCGAGGCCCTGGCCGGGGAGATCCTGAGGCTTTGCGTGCGGCTTGGGGGCTCCATCACCGGGGAGCACGGGGTGGGGGTGGAGAAGAAGGCCTACCTCCGGGAGATGTTCTCCGAGGCCGACGTGGAGGCCATGGAGCGGGTGAAGGCCCGCCTGGACCCCAAGGGCCTCGCCAACCGGGGCAAGGTCTTTGACCCCCGGGTGGAGGTGGCCCCGTGACCCTCAGGCCGGAAGGCCTCGAGGAGGTGCGGGAGGCGGTCCTCGCCCACCCCCACCTCCGGGTGCGGGGCGGGGGGACCAAGCCCGCCCTCTCCACCCCAAAGGAGGGGGAGGCCCTCTTGGACCTCTCCCGCCTCCGGGGCCTTTTGGAGTACGAGCCCGAGGAGTTCGTCTTCACCGCCCTCGCCGGAACCCCCATCGCCGAGGTGGAGGAGGCCCTTAAAGCCCACGGCCAGTACCTCCCCTTTGACCCGCCCCTCGCGGGGAGAGGGGCCACCCTGGGCGGGACGGTGGCCGCGGGGCTTTCCGGCCCCCTGCGCCACCGCTATGGGGGCCTTAGGGACTTCCTCCTCGGGGTGCGGTTCGTGGACGGGGAAGGGAGGGTGGTGCGGGGCGGGGGCAAGGTGGTGAAAAACGCCGCGGGCTTTCCCTTCCACCGCCTCATGGTGGGCTCCCTGGGGGCCTTCGGGGTGATGGTGGAGCTCTCCTTCAAGGTCTTCCCCAGGCCCCGGGCCACCCGGACCCTGAGGGTGCGGCGGGAAACCCTAAGGGAAGCCCTCGCCGACCTGGAAAGGCTGAGGCTTCTCCCCTTGGACCTCCTCGCCCTGGACCTCGTTCCCCCCGCCACCCTCGAGCTTCGCCTGGGGGGGTTTAAGGAAAGCGTGGAGGCCCGCCTAGGGCGCCTCTTGGGCCTCCTTGGGGAGGGGGAGGTCCTGGAGGAGGACGCCCCCCATTGGGAGGGGGTGCGGGACCTCGCCTTCTTGGAGGGAAGCCCCGTCTGGGTCAAGGTTCCCACGAAGCCCCACCTCATCCCCGAGCTGGAGGGGCTTCCCCTGGGCCCAAGGCGCTACCTGGACGGGGGGGAGGTGCTCTACGCCGGGACCGCGGAGGAGGGCCTAAAGGCGCTAAGGGAGAGGGGGCTTCCCCACCTGGTCCTCCAAGGAGCCCAGGAGCCCCTCCATCCCCCGCCCCTTTCGGCCTTCTTCGCCAAGGTCAAGGAGGCCCTAGACCCCAAGGGCCGCTTTCCCTTAGGGTGAGAGCATGCAGCACCAAATCCCCGTGGAAAACCTGGGCAAGGAAGGGGAGGTGATGGCCCACGCCATAGAGGCCTGCGTCCACTGCGGCTTCTGCCTCCCCACCTGCCCCACCTACGCCGTCCTCCAGGAGGAGATGGACTCCCCGAGGGGCCGGATCTTCCTCATGAAGGAGGTGCTGGAGGGGAACCTGGAGCTGGAGGAAGCCCTCCCCTACCTGGACCGCTGCCTCGCCTGCCAGGCCTGCGTCACCGCCTGCCCAAGCGGCGTCCCCTACGGCGAGCTCATCGCCACCTTCCGCCTTTGGAGCGAGCCAAGGCGGCACCGTTTTCCCCTGGAGGCCGCCTACCGCCTGGGCCTCCTCCGCACCCTCCCCTACCCCGGGCGCTTCCGGCCCCTGGCGGCCCTCGGCGCGCGCCTGAAGCCTTTCCTCAAGCCCCTTCCCCTCCCCAAGGCCCTAAAAGCCCCCCTCCGCCTCCTCCCGGACCGCCTCCCCGAGGAGGCCCCCTACGGGGAGGTCTACCCCGCCAAAGGGGAGAGAAAGGCCCGGGTGGGGCTCCTTTTGGGGTGCGCCCAGAGGGTCTTGAGGCCCTCCATCAACCAGGCCACCATCCAGGTCCTCCAGGAAAACGGGGTGGAGGTGGTGGTGGCGCCGGAGCAGGCCTGCTGCGGCGCCCTAAACCTCCACGCCGGGGACAAGGAGGGGGCGAGGGCCCTCGCCCGGAAGAACCTGAAGGTCTTCCGGGAGGTGGACTACGTGGTCACCAACGCCGCCGGGTGCGGCTCGGGGATGAAGGAGTACCCCCTCCTCTTCCTGGGGGAGCCCGAGGAGGAGGAGGCCCGGGCCCTCGCCGCCAAGGTGAAGGACGTGGCCCTTCTCCTGGAGGAGGTGGGCTTTGCCCCGCCCCCGCCCCCTAAGCGCCCCTTGCGGGTGGCCTACCACGACGCCTGCCACCTGGCCCACGCCCAGGGGGTGAGGGAGGCCCCGAGGCGGCTTCTGAGGGCGGCGGGCCTCGAGGTCCTAGAGCCCAGGGAGTGGGAGCTCTGCTGCGGGAGCGCGGGCACCTACAACCTCTTCCAGCCGGAGATCGCCGAGGCCTTGGGGAGGAGGAAGGCGGAGAACCTCGAGGCCACGGGGGCGGACCTGGTGGCCACGGGCAACATCGGCTGCCTCACCCAGATCCAGGCCTACCTGGACCTCCCCGTCCTGCACACGGTGGAGCTCCTCGCCCTCCTCTACGAGGGGAAGGACCCTTTGGCTTGACATGCATACCTTTTTATGGCCATGCTTAAAGCGTGGCCCTCACCATCCGCAATAAGGAGGTGGAGCGCCTGGCCGAGGAGGTGGCCCGCCTCGCCGGGGAGACCAAGACGGAGGCCGTAAGGAAGGCCCTGGAGATGCGCCTTAGGGAGCTTCAGCGGAAGCGAAGCTTTGATCGGGTGATCCGCTTCCTGGAGGAGGAGGTCTGGCCCCAGATCCCGCCGGAGCTTTTGGGGAAGGGAATCCCTAAAGAGGAGATGGACGAACTTTGGGAGGACTAAATGGTCGTGGACTCCTCGGCGCTCCTGGCCATCCTTCTCCAAGAGCCCGACTACGGGCTTTACTTGGAAGCCATCCGCCAAGCTCCCAAGGCCAGGGTCGGCGCCCCCACCCTGGTGGAAACGGCGGTGGCCCTGGGTCAACGCCTGGGCTTTGCCAAGGTCCATACGGTGGAGGCCCTTGTCAAAGAGCTCGGCTTGGAGGTGGTTCCCTTCACCGAAGCCCACTACCGAGAAGCCGTAAGGGCCTACGCCCGCTACGGCAAAGGCCGCCATCCCGCCCGCCTAAACCTTGGGGACTGCCTGAGCTACGCCTTAGCCCGGGTAGAGGGGGAGCCCCTCCTCTACAAGGGCCAGGACTTTGACCGGACGGACCTGGCGTGGAAGCCCTCCTGAGGGAAGCCTTCCTCGAGGCCCTGAAGGCCACGGACCCCTACCGCCTCACGGCAAGGCACCTCCCCCCTTGGCGGCCCGACCTCGTCCTGGCGGTGGGGAAGGCCGCCTACCCCATGCTCCGGGCGGCTCTGGAGCGCTACGGGGAGGTGGCCTACCACCTCACCCTGCCCAAGGGGCAAAAGGCCCCGGGCCTAAGGGCCCGCTTCGCGGGCCACCCCCTTCCCGACGGGGAAAGCCTAAGGGCGGCCGAGGAGGTCCTCGCCCTTCTGCAAGGGCTTTCCCCAAGGGCGCGGGTCCTCGCCCTCCTCTCGGGCGGGGGAAGCGCCCTCTGGTGCGCC
>NZ_JBWGQW010000059.1:0-7838 GCF_056332225.1 Thermus sp.
CTCATCGACGAGCACCTCCCCGTGGTGGTCCTGGCCACCCAGGGCCCCCTCTACGAGAAGACCCTCTCCAACATCCAGGAGGTGCGGGCCCGGGGGGGGAAGGTCATCGCCGTCGCCACCCAAGGGGACGAGGGGATCCGGAAGCTCGCCCAGGACGTGATCTACGTCCCCGAGGTCCACCCCCTCCTCGCCCCCATCGTGAGCGTGGTGCCCCTCCAGCTTCTGGCCTACGAGGTGGCGGTCCTCCTGGGCCGGGACGTGGACCAGCCCCGGAACCTGGCCAAGAGCGTCACGGTGGAGTAGCCCCTAGACCAGGCGGAGGAAGGCCTCCACCACCTTCGGGTCCAGGGTCTTTCCCGCCTGGGCCCGAAGCTCTTCCTTGGCCCGCTCCCGGGGCCAGGCGGGCTTGTAGGGGCGCTCGGAGACCAGGGCGTCCCACACGTCCACCACGGCGAAGATGCGGGCCTCGAGGGGGATCCCCTCCCCCTTGAGCCCCTTGGGGTAGCCGGAGCCATCAAAGCGCTCGTGGTGGTAGAGGACCACGTTCAGGGCCGTCTGGGGAAGGAAGGGGAGGCTTTTCAGGATCTCCAGCCCCACCTCGGGGTGGGTCTTCACCATGCGCCACTCCAGGGCGGTGAGGGCGGTGGGCTTCTTCAGCACCTCGTCGGGGAGAGCGAGCTTCCCCAGGTCGTGGAAGTAGGCCCCAAGGCGCAGGCCCTCGAGGTCGGGAAAGCCCAGCTCCCGCCCCAGGCGCACGGCGAGCTCCGCCACCCGCTCGGTGTGCCCTTGGGTCTCCAGGTCCCGGTACTCCAGGACCCGGGAGAGGGCCTTAAGGGCGGCCTCCCGGGCGAGGCGGAGGGCACGGAGCTGGAAGAGGCGCTCCAGGGCCTCTTCCAGCCTCTTCGCCACCACCAGGAGGAGGGCCTCGTCCTCCTTGCGGTAGGGCACCCGCTCCCCGAAGGAGCCCAGGGCCAGGACCCCGTAGCGCCTTCCATCGGGCTTCAAGGGAGCGAGGAGAACGGAGCGCAGACCCTGCTCGGCGAAGGGCTTCAAGGCCCCGGGAAAGCGGGCGTAGTCCTCCACGTACACCGGCCCCTCCCAGAGGCCGGGGTGGCCCAGGAGCTCCTGGCCGAAGCGGATGGGATGGGCCTCGTAGAGCCGGGGAAAGTCCTTCGGGTAGCGGCCCGCCATCACCGCCGGGCGCAGCGCTCCCTCCTGGAAGAGGTAAAGGGCCCCCCCGTGGTAGGGGGTGAGGCGGAGGAGGGCTTCCAGGGCTTTCCGGGCCATGACCTTGGGATTTCGGGAGGATTCCAAGGCAAGGAAAAGCTCCAGGAGGGTCTTATGGCGCTCCGCCTCCCGCCTCGCCTCCTCCAGGGCCTCGAGGCGGGAGAGGACCATCCCCGCCGCCTCCGCCAGGGCCTCAACACAGGGGCGCTCCTCGGGGAAAACCTCCTGTTCCTCCTGGGGGGCGCCCAGGGAGAGCACCCCCAGGGGCTTTCCCTCTGGGCTCATCAGGGGCACACCCAGATAGGCCCTGGGGCTCTCCAAGCCCGGGAGAAGGGCTGCCTCCGGATCCGGATCGGGGAGGAAAAGCGCCTTCCGCGATTCCAGGACCCGCCAGGGGAAGCCCTGGCCCCGCTTTAAGCGGAAGCCCACCCGGTCCGCGGCAGGCCCCACCGCCGCCACCAGCTCCAGAGCGTCCTCCTCCGGCCGGTAGCGGAAGAAGAGGACCGAGGCCGCCCGGGTGCTCTCCTTGGCCACCTTCACCACCTTCCGGAAGACCTCCTCCCGCCGGGTGAGGGGAGCGAGGAGGCGGAAAGCGCGGACCAGGGCCTCGAGGCGCCTTAGCTCCAGGGCCTCTGGCGTCATAACCCGTCTATTCTACCAACCCCACCCCCCGGGCAAGGGGACACGGGGCGAGGTTCGGGGGGCGGTCGTCCAGGGGAAGGTAGAGGAGCTTGGCGAAGCCTAAGCCCCCAAGGGCAAGCCCGAGGAGAACCCTCAGCAGCACGCCTCAGCCCCGCACCCGCTCGGCCTCCTCCGCCAGGTACCTCTCGGCCATCATGGCCGCCCGGGTGCCCGCCCCCACGCTGGTGGCGAGCTGGCGGTAGACGGGGTCGGCCACGTCCCCGGCGGCGAAGATGCCGGGGACCGAGGTGAAGACCTCGTCCCGCACCGCCACGTAGCCGTCGGGCCTGAGCTCCACCACCCCTTGGAGGAAGGCGGTGTTGGGCTCGTGGCCGATGAAGACGAAGACCCCGTCCGTGGGGTAGACGTACTCCTCCCCGGTCTTCAGGTTCCTAAGGCGCACCCCCGTCACCTGGTCCTCTCCCAGGACCTCGGTGACCACGTGGGAGAGGAGGAAGCGCATCCTGGGGTTCTGGAAGGCGCGGTTCTGGGCCACCTTGTTGGCCCGAAGCTCGTCCCGGCGGTGGACCAAGGTGACCTTTTTGGCGAACTTGGTGAGGTAAAGCCCCTCCTCCACGGCGGCGTCCCCTCCGCCCACCACCACCACCTCCTTCTCCCGGTAGAAGAAGGCGTCGCAGGTGGCGCAGGTGGAAACGCCCCTCCCGTAGAAGCGGTCTTCCCCCGGTACCCCGAGCCTCCTGGGGTTGGCCCCGGTGGCGATGATGACGGCCCGGGCGGGGTAGCTCCGCTCAAACCCCCGCACCAGGAAGCCCTCTTCCGTCTTTTCGATCCCCAAGACCTCGTCCATGACGATGCGGGCCCCGAACTTCTCCGCCTGCTGGACCATGCGGCCCGCCAGCTCAGGCCCGGAGATGCCCTCGGGGAAGCCGGGGTAGTTCTCCACCTCCTCCGTCTGGGCGATCTGCCCCCCAGGGAGGCCCTTTTCCACGATGACCGTCTTGAGGCCGCCCCGGCCCGCGTAGATGCCGGCGGTAAGCCCGGCGGGCCCCCCGCCGACGATGACCACGTCGTACCGCTCCTCTTGAGCGCCGCTTCCCGCAAGCCCCGTAAGGGTGAACTCCATGGACACCTCCCTAAGCACCACCCTACACCCCCACATACCTAGTGGGGGTATACAGCGCTTCCCAGTTTGCGGGGGGGAAAAGGCCCTGTCAAGATAAGGAAGGCCCTCCGAGGCGCCTTGGTGACCCCAGGGGGATTCGAACCCCCGTCTCGGCCTTGAGAGGGCCGTGTCCTAGGCCTCTAGACGATGGGGCCGCGCGCGGCTCGGAGAGCTTTGGTGACCCCAGGGGGACTCGAACCCCCGCCGCCGCCTTGAAAGGGCGGTGACCTAACCGCTAGTCGATGGGGCCAAAGGTTGGCTGGGGTGCGTGGACTCGAACCACGACCGGCGGATCCAGAGTCCGCTGTCCTGCCGTTAGACGACACCCCAGCGAAAGCGCCCGAACCCTCGGGCAGAGGTTATGGTACACTCTGAGGGGCGGATTGGCAAGCCCCTCGGCCATGGAAGAAAGCCTTTTGCAAGTCCTAAGCCAGTACGTTTCCCATCGGGCCGCGGAAAACCTTTTGCACAAGGCCCTGGCCCAAGGTAGACCCGCCCACCCCGGGGAGTGGGCCAGGCTCGCCGAGGAAGTGGTCTGGCCCGAGCTCAAGCGGCTTCTGCCCTTCCAGGAGATGCCCCCGGAGCTCAAGGCCTGGGTGCGGGGGCTCAAGGCCCTGGCTCCCCCCGAGCCGGAGGCCGAGGAGGAAGAGGAAGGGGAGGCCACCCTTTTGGAGGCCGTGGACCTCGAGGACCCCGCCTCCCGGGCCCACCTGGCCCAGCGCCTGGCCCGCCTCGAGGGGGTGGTCGGGGTGGTGGTGGCCGGGGAAAGCGGCAGGGAGGAACTCTTCGCGGGGGAGCCCGTCTCCTTGGACCCAGTCCACCTCCTCCTGAGGCGGCAGGGGTACCGCACCTTCTATGCGGTCCTCGGGGAAGGCCTGGTGGCCCTGCGCGCCCTAGGCCAGGGGTATGTGGGGGTCGCTGCGCGCAAGGAGACCAACGTGGGCCGCCTCCTGCACGGGCTCAGGCGGCTTGCGAACGCGACGGAGGTGGAAGGATGAAGAGGTGGCTTTTCCTGGCGGCGCTTTTCGGCTTAGCCCTGGCCGCACCCCTACCCCAGGTGTACGACCGCCTGGAGCGGGCGCTGGCCCAGGTGCGCCTGGACAACCCCACCCAGGCCCTGGCGGCCTTGGACCAGGCCCAAGGCCTTCTGCGCCAGGAGGCGGAAGGCCTGCCCCCGGTCCTCCGCGACGCGGCGCTAAGCAACCTCCAGGAGGCCCGCCAGGCGGTGCTTCGCAAAAGCGCGGCGGACCTCGAGGCCCGCTTCATCCTGGTCCGCCATCTCTTGGCCAAAGGGCTCTATGACGGCTACTTCCAGGCCCCTCCCCCGGAAAAGGCCGCCTACCTCGCCCGCCTGGTTCGGGCCACGGGGCTCGGCCAAGAGGTGGTGCAGGAGGTGGCGGGGCTTCCTCCTGAGGAAACCAGGCGGCGCCTCGAGGGGCGCTTCCTTCAGCTCCTCGCCCAAGACCTCAGCCAGGCCCTCTCCGCCACCTCGCGCCCCCAGGCCTACCTGGCCCTGGCCCGGGGCTACGCCCGCTACCTGGTGGTCCAGGACAGCCCGGAGAGCACCCTAAGGGCCCAGGACTTTGTCCAGGCCCTGGCCAAGGTCTCGGGGGGAGAGGCCTTCCGGGACGAAGTCCAGGAGTTGCAGAAGAAGGTGGCCGCCTGGCGAAAGGCCCTGGCGGGGCAGGGGGAAACCATGCCCCCCGCCACCGCCGCCCCCGCCCCAAGCCGCCCCTCCCCCTCCCCGCCTCCCCCCCCTGCCACCCCCATCCCAAAGCCCCCCGTGGCCTCCCCGGCCAGCCCTGGGCCGGGAGAAGCCTCCGTAGAAACCTTTTACGTTCCCCCTTGGATGGACCCCGCCACCGCCCAGGCGGTAAGGATCCTGGCCCACGCCCTGGGATACCAGTACAACTTTGAGCTACTGGAGGCGCTTCAAGAGGTGCAAAACGAGGTGGGTCTGGCGGTGGCCGCTCTGGGCCAGGGGAACGCCAACCGGGGACGGTACCACCTGAAACGGGCCTTTTTGCGGTTCCTCGCCGGGGTAGAGCCCGTCTTTTCCCATGTGGACCCTGCCCTGACGGAAAGGATATCCCGGGGGCTTGCCCACCTCTCCACGGCCACGGGGTTGCGCACCCTGGACGCCCTGACCCTCTACGAGGCCCTGGAGGAACTCCGCCAGCGCTTCAGCCAGGGCCCCCGGGCCAACCCCTGGCTGGACCTCAAACTGGCCCTGGTCCAGACGGCAGGCATCCCCCGGGCGGTCTTTTTCCTCCTGGCCGCGGCCTTGGCCTTCTTTCCCCTCTACCTCATCCGCCTCACCTTTGGCGGGCGCAACGTCTACTGGAACCTTCTGGGCCTGGCCTTTCTTTTCCTTTTTCTGCCGATCCTTGCGGAAGGGCTTTCCTACTTTGGCTCCCTCATGGCCGACTACGGCAACCTCCCCCTCCTCGCGGCCCTGAGCAGCCTGTCCATCGGGCAGGGGCTCGTGCCTTACCTGGCCTGGGGCCTCACCGTCTTCCTGGTGGTGGCCCTGGCGGGGGCGGGGCTTAGGGGCATCGCCGCCCAGTTCGGCCTCCTGAAGGAGCGGGGAGCCGAGGTGACCGCCACGGGGACGGAAGCAAGGCCCGCCACCACCCTCACCAGGGAGACCATCGTGGAGTGGGACGAGGAGTTCTAAGTGCCCCGCCGCGGCGGGGGCCCCGGTAACCTTGGCCGGGATGCGGGGGCTACTCCAGGCGGGTCCCCGGCCCCACCCCGTGCCCCCGGGCCCAGTCCGCGGCGGGCATGGGGCGCTTGCCCTCGGGCTGGACCTCGAGGAGGCGGATGAGCCCCTCCCCCGTGCCCACCAGGACCCCCTCCCGGTCCACCGCCTGCACTACCCCCGGGGTCCCTTGGCCGGGCTCAGGGCGCATCCTCAAGACCTTCACCCTCTTGCCCCCGTGGAAGAAGAAGCTCCCGGGCCAGGGCTGCACCCCCCGGTGGCGGTTGAAGATGGCCTCGGCGCTTTCCCCGAAGCGCACCCTTCCCTCCTCCTTGGTGAGGAGGGGAGCGTAGCTGGCCTCCCCTTCCTGGGGGACGGGGACGAGGTGGGGAAGCCCCTCCAGCACCTCTAGGAGGAGTTCTATCCCCTTGTCCCGGAGCCTCTCGGCGAGGGCCACCGCGTCCTCCTCGGGGAGGATCTCCGTGCGCCAGACGGCGTAAAGCGGCCCGGTGTCCAAGCCCTCCTCCGTCTTCATGATGGAAACCCCCGTCTCCCGCTCCCCGCGGATGAGGGCCCACTGCACGGGAGCGGGCCCCCGGTACTTGGGAAGGAGGGAGGGGTGGAGGTTGAGGAAACCATAGGGGGGCACCTCCAGGGCCTCCTTGGGCAGGACCTTGCCGTAGGCGGCGGTGACGGCCACCTGCGGGGCCGCCTCCTTAAAGGCCTCCAGGAACTCCCGGTTGCCCTTAAGCCTCTCCGGCTTGAGCACGGGAAGGCCCTGGGCCTCGGCGTAGCGGGCCACGGGGCTCGGGGTGGGCTTCAGGCCCCTTCCTTGGGGCTTGTCGGGCTGGGTCACCACGAGGACCACCGGGTGGCGGCGGTTCAAGGCCTCCAGGACCGGAACCGCCCAGGAGGGCGTGCCGAAGAAGGCCACCCTCATCCCCGGGAAAGCTCCTTGAGGAAAGCCCGGGCCTCCTTCTGGAAGCGGGCGAGCTCGGCGCGGTTCTCCTCCAGGAAGGCCTCCCGCTTGGGCTTGGGCAGGCGCTCAAAGAAGAGGATCCCGTCCAGGTGGTCTATCTCGTGCTGGAAGACCCGGGCCAGGTAGCCCTCGAGCTCCAGGGTTCTCGGGGCGCCCTCCTCGTCCTGGTAGCTCACCCGGATGCGCTCGGCCCGGGGCACCTCCTCGGAGTAGAGGCCGGGCAAGGAAAGGCACCCCTCGGTGCCCTCCAAAAGGCCCTCCCGGTGGGTGATGACGGGGTTCGCCACCACAAACACCCGGCGCACCAGGTCGCGGAGGGGCCTTTCCTCCCCTTCGGGCTCGTCGGCGTACTCCACGGCCACGAAAAGCCTCTGGGAAAGCCCGATCTGGGGGGCGGCGAGCCCCACCCCCCGGGCCTCAAACATGGTTTCCAGCATGTCCTCGGCGAGCCTTTTCAGCCCGGAAAAGTCCTGCACCGGGCGGGCCTTTCTGCGTAGCACCGGGTCCCCGTAAAGGCGGATGGGGTAGATCATCCCACCTATTGTAGCCCAAGGCGCACCCTTCCCCAAACCTGGCCCAGGGGGCGCACCCCCGGGGGGAGGTCCAGAACCCAGGGGCCCGCCACCTCCCCTGGGCGGAAGCCCCCCTGGGGCCTGGCCTCCACCGCCTCCAGGCCCTCCAGGGCCTTCTTGGGCCCTACCACCTCCAGGGCCTTAGGGGTGTACTCCAGGACCTTGAGGCCCGGAGGAGGCTTCAGCACCAGGGCCACCTCCTTGCGGAAAAGGGCCTCCTCCCGGGCCACCACCTTCACCCTCGAGGGGGAGACCTCCACCCCAGGAAGGGGGCCTTCGGGCCCGAAGGCGGTGAGGGCCACCTCCCCCGTGCCCAGGTCTATCCCCAAGGCGCTCACCGCCACCTCCACCTGGCTCCTCGGGCCCTTGGCCTCCACCCGGTCGGGCTCGGTGCGCACCCAAGCCCCCTGGGCGTAGACCTCCACGGGCAGGGTGCGGGTAAGGAGGGCTTCTACCCTCCCCTCCACCCGGGCCGGGCGCACCTCCAGCACCTCCACCCCCTGGGGCACGGTCACCTGCACCTCCCGGGCAAAGGGCCCTTCCACCCCGGAAAGG
>NZ_JBWGQW010000060.1:0-7653 GCF_056332225.1 Thermus sp.
GGAGCTTGACGCCCTCTTCGCCGGGGTGAAGGAGGCCTTTGGGGGACTGGACTACCTGGTTCACGCCATCGCCTTCGCCCCCAGAGAGGCCATGGAGGGGCGGTATATAGACACCCGGCGCCAGGACTGGCTTTTGGCCCTCGAGGTCTCCGCCTACTCCCTGGTGGCCGTGGCCCAAAGGGCCGAGCCCCTCCTCCGGGAGGGCGGAGGGATCGTCACCCTCACCTACTACGCCAGCGAGAAGGTGGTGCCCAAGTACAACGTCATGGCCATCGCCAAGGCGGCCCTCGAGGCCAGCGTCCGCTACCTGGCCTTTGAGCTCGGGCCCAAGGGCGTGCGGGTGAACGCCATCTCCGCGGGGCCGGTGCGCACCGTGGCGGCCCGGAGCATCCCCGGCTTCACCAAGATGTACGACCGGGTGGCCGAGACCGCCCCCCTCAAGCGCAACGTGACCCAGGAGGAGGTGGGCAACCTGGGCCTCTTCCTCCTCTCCCCCCTGGCGAGCGGCATCACCGGGGAGGTGGTCTACGTGGACGCCGGGTACCACATCATGGGGATGGAGCTGGAAGGGTAGGCCGCTCCCCTTTTCCCCGCCGGGCCTCGGCTAGCATGGAGGGGATGAGGCGACCTACCCCCACGGTCTGGGTGGGCCGCGTCCCCCTAGGGGGCGGCCACCCCATCGCCGTGCAGTCCATGACCAACACCCCCACCCGGGACGTGGAGGCCACCGCCGCCCAGGTCCTGGAGCTCTACCGGTCGGGAAGCGAGATCGTCCGGATCACCGTGAACGACGAGGAGGCGGCGAGGGCCGTGCCGGAGATCAAGAGGAGGCTCCTAGATGAGGGGGCGGAGGTGCCCCTGGTGGGGGACTTCCACTTCAACGGCCACCTCCTCCTCCGCAAGCACCCCGGGATGGCCGAGGCCCTGGACAAGTTCCGCATCAACCCGGGCACCCTGGGCCGGGGGCGGCACAAGGACGAGCACTTCGCCGAGATGATCCGCATCGCCATGGACCTGGGGAAGCCCGTGAGGATCGGGGCGAACTGGGGGAGCCTGGACCCCGCCCTCCTCACCGAGCTCATGGACCAAAACGCCCGGCGCCCCGAGCCCAAAAGCGCCCACGAGGTGGTCCTCGAGGCCCTGGTGGAAAGCGCCGTCCGCTCCTACGAGGCCGCCTTGGAGATGGGCCTTGGGCCGGACAAGATCGTCCTCTCGGCCAAGGTGTCCAAGCCTAAGGACCTGGTGTGGGTCTACCGGGAGCTCGCCCGTCGTACCCAAGCCCCCCTCCACCTCGGCCTCACCGAGGCGGGGATGGGGGTGAAGGGGATCGTGGCCTCGGCCGCGGCCCTCGCCCCCCTCCTCCTGGAGGGGATCGGGGACACCCTCCGGGTTTCCCTCACCCCGGCCCCGGGGGAGCCCCGCACCAAGGAGGTGGAGGTGGCCCAGGAGATCCTCCAGGCCCTGGGGCTTCGCGCCTTCGCCCCCGAGGTGACGAGCTGCCCGGGGTGCGGCCGCACCACCAGCACCTTCTTCCAGGAGCTCGCCGAGGAGGTGAACCGCCACCTCCGGGCCAGGCTCCCCGAGTGGAGGGCCCGCTACCCCGGGGTGGAGGGGCTCAAGGTGGCGGTGATGGGCTGCGTGGTGAACGGCCCCGGGGAGAGCAAGCACGCCCACATCGGCATCTCCCTCCCGGGGGCGGGGGAGGAGCCCAAGGCCCCGGTTTACGCCGACGGCAAGCTCCTCACCATCCTCAAGGGGGAAAGGATCGCCGAGGAGTTCCTCGCCCTCGTGGAGGACTACGTCAAGACCCGCTTCGCCAAGGCCTGATGGACCCCTTCCGCTTCCAGGTGGAGGCCCGCTCAGGCAGGGCCCGGGTGGGAAGGCTTTTCACCCCCCACGGGGCGGTGGAGACCCCCCTCTTCATGCCCGTGGGCACCCAGGGCTCGGTGAAGGGCCTCATGCCCAAGGACCTGAAGGCCATCGGAAGCCAGGTCCTCCTCGCCAACACCTACCACCTCCTCCTTAGGCCCGGCCCCGAAAGGGTGCGGGCCCTCGGGGGACTTCACGGCTTCGCGGGCTGGAAGGGCCCCTGGCTCACGGACTCCGGGGGCTTCCAGGTGATGAGCCTCGGGCACTTGCGCCGCATTGACGAGGAGGGGGTGGTCTTCCAAAGCCACCTGGACGGCCGCCTCGTCAAGCTCACCCCGGAAAGGAGCATCGCCGTGCAGGAGGCCTTGGGGGCCGACCTCATCATGGCCTTGGACGAGTGCCCCCCCTACCCCTCCCCCCCGGAGTACCTGAAGGCCTCCCTGGAGCGCACCCTCCGCTGGCTGGAGCGGAGCCTGAAGGCCAAGACCCGGCCCGACCAGGCCCTCTTCGGCATCGCCCAAGGGGGGACGGACCCCAGCCTCAGGCGGCTTTCCACCCTGGAGACCCTGCGGTTTGACCTCCCGGGCTACGCCATCGGGGGCCTGGCCGTGGGGGAGCCCAAGGAGGCCATGTTCGCCATGGTGGAGCTCTCCACCCGCCTCCTCCCCGAGGACCGCCCCCGCTACCTCATGGGGGTGGGCCACCCCGAGGACCTGGTGGCGGCCATGGGGCTTGGGGTGGACCTCTTTGACTGCGTTTACCCCACCCGCACGGGCCGCTTCGGGAGCGCCCTGGTGCCGGAGGGGCGGCTCAACCTGAAAAACGCCCGCTTCCTGGAAGACCCGAGGCCCCTGGAGGAAGGGTGCGACTGCTACGCCTGCCAGACCTTCAGCCGCGCCTACCTCGCCCACCTGGTGCGGGCCGGGGAGATGCTCGGGGGGATCCTCCTTTCCCTCCACAACCTGCGCCACCTCCACCGCCTGACCGAGGCCGCCCGGCGGGCCATCCGGGAGGGGCGCTACGGGGACTTCGCCTGGGCCTACGCCGAGAGGCGCTTCGGCCGGGAGGTGCCCCCCTGGTTCCTCGAGGCCCTGGCCGCCGGGGGGCACTGGTAGAATGCCCTCGGTATGACGCCAAGGCACCTTATCCTGGGCCTCCAGCACACGGTGGCCATGTTCGGGGCCACGGTTTTGGTTCCCCTCCTCACCGGCCTCAACCCGGCGGTGGCCCTCTTCACCGCCGGGGTGGGCACCCTGGTCTTCCACCTGGTCACGGGGCGGATGGTCCCCGTTTTCCTGGGCTCCAGCTTCGCCTTCATCGCCCCCATCCTGGCGGCCAAGGAGGGGGGCTTCTCTTTGAGCGCCATCGGGGGCGGGATCGCGGCCGCGGGGCTCGTCTACGCCCTCTTCGCCCTCCTCGTCCTCCTCATCGGCTCCGAAAGGGTGCGCCGGGTCTTCCCGCCCGTGGTCACGGGCCCGGTGATCGTGGTCATCGGCCTCACCCTGGCCCCCGTGGCGGTGGAGATGGCGGGCAAGGACTGGCTCCTCGCCGCCTTCACCTTCGCAAGCGCCGTGGTGAGCGCCGTCTTTTTCCGGGGTCTTTTCCAAATGATCCCCGTGCTCCTCGGGGTGGGAGCGGGCTACCTCCTGGCCCTCCTCCTCGGCCGGGTGGACCTCTCCCCCCTGCAGGGGGCCCCCTGGTTTGGGCTTCCCGCCTTCACCCCGGCCTCCCTGGAGTGGGGGGCGGTCCTCCTCATCGCCCCCGTGGCCTTCGTCACGGTGATGGAGCACATCGGGGACATCCTCACCAACGGCCGGGTGGTGGGGAAGGACTTCTTCGCCAAGCCCGGCCTCCACCGCACCCTCCTCGGGGACGGGCTCGCCACGAGCCTCGCCGGCCTATTGGGCGGCCCCGCCAACACCACCTACTCCGAGAACACGGGCGTCCTGGCGGTGACCCGGGTCTACGACCCCTTGGTCCTGCGCATCGCCGCGGTCTTCGCCATCCTGCTCTCCTTCTCCCCCAAGCTCGCCGCCCTCCTCCAGACCCTGCCCCAGGGGGTCTTGGGCGGGATCTCCATGCTCCTCTTCGGGATGATCGCCTCCATCGGCATCCGCACCTTGGCCGAAGCGGAGATTGATTTCACCCATAGCCGCAACCTCATCGTGGTCTCGGCGATCCTGGTCCTGGGCCTGGGCGGGGCGGTGGCCAACCTGGGGGCCATTCAGGTGGCGGGGGCGGAGGTGCCCCTCAAGGTGAGCGGCATGGCTCTGGCCGCTTTGGTGGGGGTGGCGCTGAACCTGCTTCTGCCCAGGCAACTGGAGCCCGAGGCGCTGGCCACGGAGGAGGAGCGGCTTCCCTAGGCCGCTTCGCCTGGTGGGGTTTCTGGCTCAACCTTCCCGGTAAAAGCGGCTCTTTCGGTAGTAGTCCTCCAGGAGCACCTTGAGGAAGGCGGCGGCGGGCACCGCGAGGAGGGCGCCCCAGAGGCCGAAGAGGCTCGCCCCCACCAGGATGGCGGCGATGGCGGTGATGGGGTGGAGCCGGGTGGCCCGGCCCACGATGAGGGGGCCGAAGAGGTTTCCCTCCAGCTGGTTGGCGAGCCAGAGGACGAGGAAGGCCAAGAGGACCTTCACCCACCCCCCCGTGGCCGCGAGGAGCAGGGCGGGCACCCCGGAGACGATCACCCCCACGAAGGGGATGAGGTTGAAGACCCCGGCCAGAAACCCCAGGCTCCCCGCCAGGGGCACCTCCACCAGGGAGAGCCCCACCCCCACCACGAGCCCCACCAGGAAGGCCACCAGGAGCTGGCCCCGCACGTACCCTCCCACGCTCCGGTCCAGCTTGGCGGCAAGCTCCCCCAGGAGGGGCTGGTAGGGCTCGGGGAAGGCCGAAAGGGCCGCCCGGCCCAGGCGGGGCAGGTCGTAGAGGAAGTAGACGGAGAGGGTGAGGGCGGTGAGGAGCTGGAAGAGCCCGCCCACCAAGGAGGCGAAAAAGCCCAGAAGGTTTCCCCCTTGGGCGAGAAGCCCCTGCAACCAGCGGACCAGGGTCTCTAGAAAGCTTTGCAAAAGTCCCTGGAGGTTGCGGGTGGCCTCGGCCAGGACGGGCTCGAGGCCCCGGGGCACGGGCACGGACCGCACCCGGTCGGGAAGGCCCACGATCCAGGCGAAAAAGGGGTCCAGGAGCCGGGGAAGCTCCTGGGCGATCCGGGAGAGCTCCACCACCGTCTGGGCGGTGAGGAAGGAGGCCAGGCCCAGAAAGACGCCCAAGCCCAGGTAGACCAGCACCACCCCCAGGATGCGGGGAAGGCGCCTCGCCTCAAAAAAGCGCACCAGGGGGTGGGTGAGGTAGGCGAAGGCGAAGGCGGCGAGGAGGACCTGCAGGGCCGGCCAGGCCCGCGCCAGCAGGCGGTAGGCCAGATAGAAGAGGAAGAGGTAAACCAGAACCCGGACGTAGGGGTTCTCCCAGACCCGAAGGAAGGCCTCCCGCATGGGGCTATTCTAGGCCGAAGAAGGCCTTGGCCTGGCGGAGGAGCTCCTCGCCGGTAAGGCCCTGAAAGAGGAAGGGGCTCCGGTCGGGCTCCCCCTCCCAGACCTCAAAGAGAAGCCTGGGCGTCCCACCCTGGAGGCCCGTGCTCCCCACGTAGCCGATGGGGTCCCCGCGGTGGACCTGGCTTCCCACCCTAAGCCCGGGGTAGGGGGCCTGGAGGTGGGCGTAGACCGTGGTGCGGCCGTCGGGGTGGCGGAGGTGGACCTCGAGGCCCCGAAGCCGGTCCATGTCCTCGGGAGAAGCCCCCTCCTTGACCCGTTCCAGGAGGGCCCGGAACTCCTCCGGACCGGGCTCCTCATAGCCCCGGTCCACCTTCACCACCTCGCCGCCAAAGGCCGCCACCACCCCCATCCCCCGCACCACGGGCACGCAGGCGTCCCCGTTCTGGAAGACGAAGCCCGCGCTCACCCCCTTGCGGTAGGGGCGGGGGGCGTTCGGCAGGTTCTCGGGGCGGGAGGGCAGGCAGGCCCCGGGGAGAGGCAGGAGGTAGCCCTGGGGGACCCACCGGGCCTTGGCCCGGCAGACCGCCACCTCCTGGCGCAAGGCCGCCACCTCCCGCCCCCGGGAGGTAAAGGCCAGGGTGGCCACCAGGGCGTAGAGGCCCACGGCCAAGAGGAGGTAGTGCCCCGGCTTCCACACCACGGGGCCATCCTAGCAGAAGGGGGCTAGAGGAGTTTGAGGAGCTCCTTCTTGATCTCCTTGGCGGAGAGGCCCTCTAGCTTCAGGCCCTTGGCCCGCTCCAAAAGCTCGTAGACCTTGGGGATGTGGCTTGCGGCCACGCGGAAGGTGATCTCCTGCCCGGCGACCCGCACCCGGACCTTCTGGAGGTTGGGGTACTGGCGGCGCTTGGAGATGCCGGTGGTCTTCTTGCCCACGCCCCCTTCCCGCTTGGCCTTACCCCGCCTTTGGATGCTGTTGGCCACGATGGGCCGCTTTCCGCTGATCTCGCACACTCTGGACATGGCTCTCCTCCCCTGCCCGAAGGCAAACCCTAAGGAGTATAGCACAGGGTAGACTCTTGGGGATGCCCACGGTGCTCGTACCCCTCCTCCTCGCCCTGGACCAGACCCTGAAGCTTTGGGCCCTGGAGCACCTCTCCCCCGTTCCCAAACCCCTCCTCGGGGACCTCCTCTACCTCACCCTGGTGCGGAACACGGGGGCGGGCTTCGGCCTCTTCCAGGGCCAGGCCACCCTCCTCGGCCTCCTCTCCTTCCTGATGGGGGGCGTTCTCCTCTACCTCCTCGCCTACCGCCGCTATCCCCTGGGCCTTGCCTTGGGCCTCTCCCTGGTGGCGGCGGGAGCCCTGGGGAACGGGGTGGACCGCCTGGGCCGGGGGTGGGTGGTGGACTACCTGGACCTCGGCACCTCCATCCCCTTCATCGCCCACTTCCCCGTCTTCAACCTGGCGGACGTGTGCGTGACCCTGGGGGCGGCCCTCCTCCTCCTCGCCCCAAGGAAAAGGCGCCGCTACTGAGCCAGCACCCGGGCGAAGCGCTCCAGGGCCTTCCTGAGGTTCTCCTCGCTGGTGGCGTAGGAGAGGCGGACGTGGCCGAAGGCGGCGAAGTCCGTGCCCGGCACCACCGCCACCCCCGCCTCAAGAAGCCTCTCCGCCGCCCGCACCTCGTCGGGGGCGATGGGGGAGGTGTCCAGGAGGACGTAGAAGGCTCCGCTCGGGCGCACGGCCTTTAGGCCCAGGGCGGCCAGGCCCTGAAGAAGCAGGTCCCGCCTCCTGCGGTAGGCCTCCCGGGCCATCTCCACGAAGGCGCGGGAGGCCTCCTGGTTGGTGAGGGCCTCGAGGGTGGCCCACTGGGCGATGGTGTCCGGGCTCGTGGTGGACTGGCTGGAAACATCGGCCATGGCCTTGATGACCTCCTTGGGCCCGCAGGCGTAGCCGATGCGCCAGCCCGTCATGGCGAAGGCCTTGGCCGCCCCGTTCACGGTGAGGGTGTGCTCGGGGGCCACTCTTCCCGGGGAGAAGTGCTCCCCCTCGTAGAGGAGGTGCTCGTAGATCTCGTCGGAGACGAGGTAGAAGTCGTGCTCCACCGCAAGCCCCGCCAGGGCCCTTAGGACCTCCTCGGGGTAGACCGCCCCCGTGGGGTTGTTGGGGGAGTTGACCACCAGGGCCTTGGTGCGGGGGGTGATGGCCCGCCGGACCCTTTCGGGGTCGGGAATAAAGCCCTCCTCGGGGAGGGTTTTCACCTCCACCGGCACCCCCCCGGCGAAGCGCACCATCTCCGG
>NZ_JBWGQW010000061.1:0-7354 GCF_056332225.1 Thermus sp.
CGGCGGTGGTGGTCTTCCCCACCCCGCCCTTGCCGTTCACCACGGCCACCACCCTCACCCCAGCACCTCCTTCAAGGCCTCCTCCAGGCGTTCCTCGCCGCCCAGAAGCCGCGCCCCCTCTTCCCACGGCACCCGCCAGAGCCGCCCGGCCTTCTGCCCCCGCACCTGGCCCTCCCGGAGCCAGCGCCGCACCGTCTCCGGGTCCACCCGGAGCGCCCGGGCGAGTTCCTCGGGGGTGAGGAAGAGGGGTTTGCCCACGGGAGGCATGCTAACCAAATGGCGCGCTTAGCGCAAGGGGCCCTCAGACAGACTGGGCTTGCCAAGGATATCCCCCACCGAGCCGTGTCTTCGTACCCCCAAACCTCCTTCCCCTCAAACACCGCGTCCACCAAAAGTCACCCCCCGGTAAGGGCAAACCGCCGTAGGGCCTCCCCCCCAAGCCGGGGGTCGGGAGCGCAGCCCTCCCGGCCACCCCACCCCCGACGAAGGCGGGGAAGCCGGTCCTCCCTCCGGTAGGACAGCGCTGCGGTGTACATGAAGTGGAGGGGGGCAGGGCTTTCTAGAGCTGAAGGTCCAGGTGCTTGGGGGTGCGGTGGGCCAGGGACTGGGTGGCTGGAGCGCCAGGAGCGGCCCCGGTTGCCTTTGGGGGTGGGTGGAGCCACCTCAGCCACCTCTTGGATCAGGCGGAGGCAGTGGGCGAGGCCCTCCTTGGGGCTTGCCTTCCTGCGAACAAAGCCTCGCTTGCCCATCGGGAGCGAGACATTCACCTGGTTGTCATGGTCTTTGCAAGGCAAGCTCACGCCTGGTTAAACTTTGCCTTGTATGAGCACACTGAAATTTTCCCGCTTTATCACCATCGGTTTGATGGCCTTTCTCGCCTCGTGCTCTCAAAACCTGGTATCCCCGCCTCCTCCCTCTCCGCCAGACCCCTCCCTCCTGGCAGTAAGCTCTCAGGACGAGCTCTGGTGGATCTCGCTTTCTCAGGATCGGCAGGATGTGAAGGTGGGCCCGATTCGCACCGCCTCGGGCCAGCGAATTCTCGGGGTGTTTGATCTGGCTTGGGATGGGAAGAGCTCCTCTGCCTGGGCGCTTGGGGATAGCGGCGGCAGCCTCTACAAGGTGCAGGTGGCGAGCGGTGTGGCTACCAGAGTGGGGAGCACGGGGGCCGTTCTCAATGGGCTTGCCTTGGACGCCCAGGGTCGGCTGTTCGGGATCGGAGGGAGCGGGGTGTATGAGCTGAATCCATTGACCGGGGCGGCCTCTGCCATACCAGGAGTGTCCCTCCCCTGCGATTCCAGCGGCGATGCGGCTTTCGGGGATGCCCTTTACGCCTCCGTCAGCTGCGGTTCCCTTTCGGGCGACTCCTTGGTGAAGGTAGACCTCGCTTCCAAACAGGCGATCCTGGTGGGCACCATCGGCTTTGAGGGGGTTTATGGGCTCAGCTTCAAGGATGGCGTTCTTTATGGAGCCACTTCAGCGGGTGGCTTACTCCGCATAGACACCTCCACCGGCGCCGGAACGAGGGTTCGCTTCCTCCCCTTCGGGGTTTATGGGACGCAAGGGCTTCACTAGACCCGACCCTTTCGGGTCGGGATCTTAGGGCTTGGAGCGCCGGGAGCCAAGCGGGGGCCGGGGTGGGGCGCGCCCTCAGCTCCCCCTCTCGAGCCATCTGAGAGCCGCCGCCGCCACCTCTGGGGGGATGAGTCCTTGTGTCATCCCGTAGAGGAGCCATATCCCGAGAAGGTCCGGGTAGAAGCGCCCCTCCCGCAAAAGCTCCGCCAGGGTCCCCAGGATAAGGTCCTCCCAGGACCAGACCTCCGCCACAAGGTCCGCTCCCCCCTTCAGGTCCACGGGAAGGGGCAGGGAGCCTTCGGCGGGGAGCAAGGGCGCCAGGACCCGCGCTCTACCCGCCTCCAGCACCAGGAGGGCGGCCTGGGGGTAGGCCTCCCGGAACTCGGGCAAGACCCGGAGGTAGAGGCGCCCCCTCACCTCCCGCACCTCCAGGCCCGGGGCCACCCAGCGGCGGAGCTCGGTGGCACCCAAGGACCCTAGCCACTTGGAAGCATCTGTAGACCGGAGGGCAAACGCGTACACCTGCGTTTCTCCCTCCCCTTTGCGCCCTTCCCGGCGCAAGGGCCGGTAGGCGAAGGGGATCCTCGGACGGGGGACGGAGGGCCTGGGCCTCCGCGGAGGGCTTTCCCGGAGGCGGGGCGGGGCCTCGGCTTCCGCCCGGCCTTTTCTCGGGGAGGAGGGGGTCCGGGGCGATCCCCTCAGGACCTCCACCCAGAACTCCGGGGGCAGGCGGTCCAGGAGGGCCAGGAGTTGGAACCCGGGGGGAACCTCCTTGCGGCGAGCGAGGCGCTCCCGGAGAGGCCGGAAGGCCTCCTTCCCGCAGAGGGCCTCGGCCAGGTCCAGGGCGAGGCCCCCTCCCAGGGAGGGGTGGAGCTCCAGGGCTTGGGAGAGCTTTCGGCAGGCCTCCTCCCGCTCTCCCCGCGCCAGGTGGCCGAGGGCCTGCCGCCCCAGGGCCAGGGCCCGGGCCACGGGGTCTTCTCCCCTGGGGCCCAGGCGGGCGTGCCCCTCGGCTTCCTCCCGGAAGGCGTCGCCGAAGGGCTCCGCCCGCCCCTCCCTGGCCGCGGCCAGGGCCTCCTGAAGGAGCTCCCGGAAGGGGCGGGCGGGCCTCACGCCTTCCCCCCTTTCCCGGGGGAGGCCGGGGCCTCCCAGAGGGCGTCGCGGTACTCCGCCACCAGGTCCCAGTCGTACCCCTCCTCGGGGAAGCAGTCCTCCGGGCACTCCCCGTGGCCCCGGGCCTCCAGGGCCCCGTACCACCCCGGGAGGGCCTTCCCGAAGGAGGGAGAGGGAATCCTGGGGCCGAAGGGCTTTTCCGAGCGGAAGGAGGGCTTCTCGTAGAGCTCCCCCGGGCCGCCCCCCCTGGGCCGGACCCGGGCCACCCAGCACTCCTCCTGGTACCGGAGCCCCACGGTTCTCCTGCCCAGGGTCAGGTCCGGGAGAATCTCCCGAAAGGGCCTCGCCACCCTCCCCTCGCCCCGCAGGAAGGCGAAGACGAAGCAGGGGGCCAGGGCCCGCTCAAAGGCCGGGGCCTCCAGGCCGTAGGACCCCTCCAGCAGAGCGAAGACGCCCCGGAAGGCCCCGGAAAAGGGGGTGGCCGCCGCCCAGGCCTCGGGGGTGCAGGCTCCGAGGAGGTCCCGCAGGCCGTCCGGGGGGTGGAGGCGGGAGCCCAGGCGCTTGAGGAGCCTGCGGACCAGGTCCCGGGGATGGTAGCGGACGTGGAAGTTCCTCACCGCCCGCCTCAGGGCCTCCTCGGGCTTGGACCTCTCGGAAACTTTGAGAAGGGCCTTCTCCCCCGGACCCAGGCCGGCGAGGAGCTCCTTCGCGTTCCTCTCCTCCTCCAGGAAGGAAAGGAGGCTCTCCTTCAGGGCCTCCGTGGTGTTCCAGCGGAGCTCCGCCCCCTTCTTGTGGGCCTCCGTGGCCAGGCGAAGGAGCAGGAGCCCCTGGGAGAGGACGCTTCCCGGGCGCAGGCCGAGCTTCTCCAAGAGGGCTTCGTCAACGCCAGGGAACTCCTCCAGGGCGAAGAGACTCAGGAGGGCCGGCGGGCGGCCGGCCTTCCCCCCTTCCCATCCCGGGACCTCCCCTTGGACCCCTTCCGCAAGCCGCCCTTCCCCCATGCCCCCAGCATAACCCCGGCCCTCCCTAGTCTGCAAGGAGTACGGGTTTTGCGAAACCCGCCTTGTCCTCCCCTCCCCGCCCGGCCTAGCCTGGCCTCATGGAACCTCCACGGGGGCTAAGAAAAGCAGGGTTCTGCCTCCTAGCGGGACTGGCCCTCCTCGCCGACCCCGGGTTGGCGCAGGCGCGGGGCGAGTGGAGGGCCTGGGCCGTTGACCCCGAGACCTCGGGGGGCTTCCTCGGGGGGCAGGTGACGGGGGTGGCCTTCGGGGCCGGGGTCTTCGTGGCCACCGCCCCCTTCCGCATCCTGGTTTCCCGGGACACGAGGAAGTGGGAGGTGATCCGCGCCCCGGCCCGCATGAACAGCGTGAAGTACACGCAGGCGGGCTTCCTGGCGGCGGGGAACGCCGGTACCCTCATGGTCTCCAAGGACGGGAGGAACTGGAAGTACCACAAGGTGGGCCGGGACCTGGAGTGGGACCTGGACGAGGCCACCTACGGGAACGGGTGGTACCTGGTGATGGCCGCCCAGGGGGTGGTCCTGGCCTCCAGGGACCTGAAGCGCTGGATGCCCGTCCTCACCGCGCCGCGGGGGTTCATTTTGGGGATGGACTACGGGAAGGACCGGCTGGTGGTGGGCGGCTACTGGGAGTTCTGGGTGGCGGAGTACGAGGAGGAGGAGGTGAGGGACATGGACATCGCTTCGGTGCGGCGCAGGGGCAACTACCTGGACGTGTACGACGCTCAGGGCAGGCGGATCGGGGGCTTCGGCATCTCCAGCCAGGACGAGCTCCTGGGCTGGACCGCCGACACGGTGATCGTCCGCAGGGGGCGGATGGTCTACCACTACGACGCCCGGGGCCGGGTCAAGGGCACCCGCCCCGCCTAGGGAGGGCGGGGTGAGGCGCTTTGTCCTGGGCGGCTTGGCGGTGCACGTCTTCGGGGGCTGGGGGGAGATCGGGGGCAACCAGCTCCTCCTGGAGGCCGAGGAGGGGGCCCTCCTCCTGGACTTCGGCCGGCCCTTCGGGCGGTGGGGGACCTACTTCACCGAGTTCCTCTCCCCCCGCACCGCCCGCTTCGGCCTGCGCGACCTCCTCTTCCTGGGCCTCTTGCCCCCCCTCCCCGGCCTCTACCGGGAGGGCCAGGCGGACACCCTCCTCCCCTCCCACCTGGAGCGGGGGCTGCTCGGCGGGGGCCTCCCCTCCGGGGAGAAGGTGCTCGCCCTCCTCCTCTCCCACGCCCACCTGGACCACACCGGGGCGGTGGGCTACCTGCGGGGGGACCTCCCCGTGGTGGCCACCGCGGCCACCGCCGCCGTCGTCAAGGCCATGCAGGACACGGCCCAGGCGGGGGTGGACGGGGAGGCCGCCTACCTGACCCCGAGGCGCCCGAACGCGAAGAAGGGGGGAGTCTTGGACGGGGACCGCGAACTGTACCTCCGCCGCCCCTACCGGGTGCTGGGATCCCTCGGGAGGTTCCACGAGCGCTCCCCGAGCGGCAAAAGCCTTCAGGGCCACCCCTGGCAGGAGGCCCAGGCCCCCCTCTCCCTGGGGCCCTTCCGGGTGGAGGCCTTCCCCGTGGACCACTCGGTGCCCGGGGCGGCCGCCTTCGCCGTGGAGACCCCCGAGGGGCTTTTGGTCTACACGGGGGACCTCAGGCGGCACGGCCGCTGGGGAGCCAACACGGAGGCCTTCCTCCGGGCCCTGGAGACCCGCGAGGTCCTCCTCCTGGTGGTGGAGGGGACCCGGCTCGGGGAGGCGCGCCCCGCCCGCACGGAGGGGGAGGTGAGGGAGGCCCTCCACGCCGAGGTGGCCCGGTGGGAGGGGTCCCCGGTGGCCGTGGACTTCGCCCCCCGCAACCTGGAGCGCCTCCTCTCCTGCCTGGAGGTGGCGCGGGACGTGGGGCGGGCCCTGGTGGTCACCGCCAAGGACGCCTACCTCCTCTTCGGCCTGGCGGAGGCCGAGCCCGACCCCTGGGAAGGGGTCCTCCGGGAGGTCCTGGTGCTCAAGGAGGAAAAAAACCGCACGGGGGCGTGGGAGAACGCGCTCTGGGAGGAGGCCCCCGTCCGGGAGGTTTCCCTGAAGGAGGTGGCCCAAGACCCCGGGGCCTACCTCCTGGCCTTCGGCTTCTACGAGGTGAACCGCCTCCTGGACCTGCGCCTCCTGGAGGCCGCCCTGGGCAGGAAGGCGCGGCGGGGGGCCTACATCTTCAGCAACTCCTACTGGGCCGACCAGGAACAGATCCTGGACCTGGAGGTCCTCCTGGCCTGGCTGCGGCGCCTGGACTTCCACCTCCTCCCCGAGGGCCTGGCCTGCCTTCCCCAAGACCCCGCCGGGGTGAAAAACCCCTTCCACACCTCCGGCCACGCCCCCGAGCCCGACCTCCTGGAGGTGGTGCGGCGCCTGCGGCCCCGCTACCTCCTCCCCGTCCACACCGAGCTGCCCGAGCGGTGGCGGGAGCTCCTCCTGGGGGAGGGGACAGAGGTGCTTTTACGCGAGTGAGGAAAGGAGGAAGCCATGAAGGAGAAGATGGAGAGCGTGCCCGTGAGGATCCACGACCTGGGTTCCCTGGAGGGGGACCGCCTGGACTTCGGCCGCGAGGAGCTCTGGGGGCGCCTGGACACCCCCTTGGCCGCCCTCGCCGCCCGCCTTCCCGTCTACCTGGTGAGCGAGGCCCAGATGGACCGCCTCTACCCGCCCGAGCGGCGTCGCTTCTTCCTGGAGGAGCGCCTCCGCGAACGCCTCCGCCGGTTGAGGGAGGGCGACCTGGAAGACCTGGAAGAGGACGAGGACCCCTTCGCCCCCCTCCGGGACCTGGAGATGGAGGACGGGGAGGCCTGGAGGAGGCAGGCGGTGCTCGTGGCCGCGGGCCTCTACCTCCGCCGCCTGGACCCCGGCAGCAAGGGGGACGTTCCCCGCCTGGCGGCCCGGGAGCCCGCCCCCGAGGCCCTCGCCGCTTTTGAGGCCGAGGAGGGGCCCGCCATCTTCCTCTGCCCGGAGCGGATCCTGGCCTGGGCGAAGAAAGCGGGGGTCCCGGGGGAGGTGGCGGTGGACAAGGTCTACTACCACGAGCTGGCCCACGGCCTCATGGACACCGCGGACTTCTTCCCCGACCCCTACCGGGAGAGCTGGGGCCGGGTGGTGGAGGAGAGCCTGGCCAACCTGGTGGCCTTCCGGCGCTTCCAGGGGCGGGAGGCCCTCTGGGTGGCCGCCCTGATCCGGGAACAGCCCCCCGAGTACCGGGGGTATGCGGCCGCCTCCACCCACCTCTTCCCCTTCCACCAGGGCCTTCCTCCCCTCCCCTTCTGGCACCCCTTCTTCCGGGAGGTCTGGGACGACTACTTGCCCTGGCTGAGGAGGCGGGGCTTCCCCCTGCGCTACTTCCCCTTGCTCCTCCTGTCCACCCCCCAGGACCCCGGGGAGCTCAACCTCCTCTCCTGGCGGGAGGCCAAGCGGCTCGGCCTTTGGCGCAATGCCGAGTTGGCCAGGGCCTGGGGGGCCTTCGCCAGGCTCCTCCTGGAGGAGGCCGTAGGGGCCTAGGGGATGCGGGGATGGCCCTAGAGGCGGACAGGGTGGCCCAGGTCCTGGCGCGGGCGGTTAGAGGCTGTCGTAAAAGGGTGGTATCCTTAAGGGGTGACTCTTAGACGATCTTACCCCAGCGACCTCAGCGATGC
>NZ_JBWGQW010000062.1:0-7316 GCF_056332225.1 Thermus sp.
CCTCGACCTCATCGGGCGGGCGGTGCGGGTGAGCGTGGAGACCGTGAGGGTTCACGAGAGGATCAGGGGGGTCCTCGAAGAACTTCTGCCTTCCCCGGAAGAGTCCTGAGGGGCAGAAGAGCGCCCCCGGAAGAAAGGGCGGGGGAGGGACGGAAGATTCCTCCCCTCGCGAGGGAAAAGTTCGTGAAGGAAGGGGCAAAGCCTTTCTCATCGCGTCCGCGAAGAGAGGGGGTCGGAACTTTCCCCCGAGGGTTCTCCGGGGGGAGCGTGTAAACGGCGCTCGCTAATCTGGATCTAATCCCGTAAAGGCGAAAGTCGGTTCTTGCCGTCAGGGACGGCGTTTTGCGAGAGGTGGGGGACTTGTGGTTTGACAAATAAGCACCCTACGGGAACCACCCCCCTTGACTGAAGGACCTCATTTTGTACTAGCATGCTTCCCTCATAAACGGACTTTTTGAGTGTTGTGTAAAAACACCCTCCCCTTTCGCGCCTTTACACACGAAGGGCCGCAAAGCAACGGAAGATTCTCCCGGCTTGGAACTTTTGGTCGCAACCCCCAACGGCGAAACGCCAAAGGTTGACTCAAGAAGAGGAGAAGTCCCCTTATTCATCGGCTGAGTCAACCCTTGAGTTATCATTTTTTCAGAGAAGTAAGAAGAGGAGTTTTAGCTCTACAGCACGGCTTTTTGCCTTGAGTCGACCCTTGTGCCGACCCCCCGTTTTTTGAGCCGATCCCCCCCTTGAGCCGAAACTTTGTCGGCACAGGGATTGGCTCAGAGGTCGGCACAACGGGAACGCCGTTTGGAAGGGCCTTGTGCCGACCTCCCTTCCTTGAGCCGACCTCCGCCCGCAGTGGACGGGGGGGAAAGTTACGGGGAAAGTTCCGAAGGCACCCTTGACAAATAGGCGCTTTTGAGTTACTCTCAGGGCGATGCGGTCCTCACCTATAGCCGGGCTCACCCGGACGCGCCAGCAGGTTTTCCGGGGCATTCTCGCTTTCCTGGCGCGGGAGGGGCGGTTCCCCACCGGAATCGAGCTCGCCGAGGCGCTGGGCCGCACCCCTGACGCCACGTGGGGGATCCTCAGGGCCCTGGCGCGGGAAGGGCTTGTGGAGCGCCACGAGGGGCAGTACGTCCTGACCCCCACGGGCCTGGAGGTCGCCGCCGCTCTGGGGGCCACCGTGTGGCGCGGGGACGAGGAGGTTCAGACCGCGCTCAGATTGTTGGGGGTCGGTCATGCCGCCGTCGAGGAAGGGCGCTGAACGGACAGAGCCGGGGTTCCCTCCCAAGGCCTCCCCGGCTCCCTTCCCCTGGGATCCACGCCGGATCCCTCAGCGCCATTATCCTCCTGGCGGCCCTATGTCGCAAGGAGGTAGTGGTGACGAAAGTCCAAACGAACGTCCTAGAGGTCATAGAGGAGCTAGCCCGGGAAATCACCAGGACCTCTAACGGGGCGTACGGCACTCACTTCAGGCGGATCGTCCGCGTCCTGCCTCCAGACGTCGCGGACCCCCACGCCTGGCTCGCCTCCCTGGACGACGCCGCCGTCGTTGAGCTCGCGAGGCGCCTCCAAGAGGTGGAGGGGAAGCCCCGTCCTCACTTCACCGCCGCGGTCAAGCGGGCGAGGGCGATCGCCCTCCAGAAACGGACCATCGACGCCATGCCCCCCACGTTCGCGGAGGCCCTCCGCTGGGCGATGGAGAGGCAGGGAGTGAGCCAGAGCGAGCTCGCGCGCCGGGTGGGAGTCAACGAGAGCACGGTCCGGATTTGGCTCAGGGGCAGCAAGCTACCCCGCTCCAGAACCGTCGTGACGCGGCTGGAGGAGGCCCTCGAACTGCCCGCGAATAGCCTGGCGGCCCGACTCCCCAGGTTTGGAAAGCAGCCCCTCGGGGTGAAGGGCGCCCGGTACCCTGGCTACAGCCGGACGTTCCTCCGGGTGGCCGCCCTCGCGCGCTACGGGAAGCCATGGGCGGACCTCGCCCCAGACGAGCGGGAGGCCCTCCGCCGGGAGGACGAGGAACGCTGGACCCGGCTCTCCAACCGCCAGGAACGCACCCGCCAGGCCCGGCGCGCGCCGTTCGCGTTGCCCTTCGACGCCTGGCCGGGCCACGCGCGGAGCGAGTGGCTGAACTACGAGCAGTACGCGTCGTCCCCCCTTGCCAGCAAGGCGCGCAACAAGCGGGCCATTAAAGGGGAACCTGTGGCGTCCAGGGTTTTGCGGCGCCCCACGCTTGAGAAGGAACACAGGTACTTGGAGCTCTTTTACGGCTACTGCGTCAACGTGCGTAGCATGAGCCCCGGAGCCCTCGGCTTCCACCTTCTCACGGACGTAAAGTTGCTGAATGACTACCTGGAATGGCGCATAGAAAGGTACGAGGGGAACATCCCAGGGCTCACGAGTACTGACGTTGCGTTCATCAACCTGGTCAAAAAGTTTTACAGGAATTACGTCAAGGCGATCGGCCTGAACGCCGACCTGGAGGGGCTCCGCGAGCTGGAGGAACGAATAAGACTTGGGGGGATCGACGAGACTCACGGCTACCACGCGGTCGAACCGCTCCTGGACACCCCGAGTCCCCTCTACTGGCTGAAGGAGGGGCTGGTCCTCATGCTCCGCGACGTCGCGGGACAGATGGGGGGCAACCTCCTGGCCCCCAGGTCCTCGTCTGACCCCGAGGCCGCCCATAGGGCTTTGGCCTTGTACCGGGACGCAGTCCTGTTCTGGCTCATGGCCGCCCACCCCCTCAGGGCGAAGCACTACTACGAGGCCCGCCTGGACGTGGACCAGTTCCGCAAGGGCGGGGACTTCGCCCCCGGGAAAGGGCACGTGGAGCGGAAGGACGGGACCTACTACCTGGCCTACCGCAAGCGTGAGTTCAAAAACGCCGCGGGGCAGGTCTTCCTCGGCCTCGCGGACGAGGATCTCGTGGAGTTCCCCCTCGCTGGCCTCGACCACCCGCTCCTCTTCCTAGAGGTGGGCGGGGCGCGGTACGCCCTCAACGACGTGTTCCACGTCTACCTCCACGAGGTCCATCCCCGCCTGGTGGAGGTTCTGAGGCGCTCCGGGCCCTTCCCGCCCCTCTTCCCGGGGCTCGAAAAGGAGAACCAATTCAGGAAGACGTTCCGCAACCGCTCCGCCTACGTGGCCGCCGTGCCAGGGGTGCCCCCCTACGTCCTTCCCTTCGGTCCCCACTCCGTCCGCCACATCGTAGCCACGGAGATCGTGAAAGCTACGGGAAGCTTTGAGGCCGCCGCCAACGTGCTCCTGGACTCCATACAAATGGTGCAACAGCACTACGCCCGCTTCGCGCCGCGCGACCGCTACCGCCACGGCTGGGAAAGCTACTCCCGCGCCCTAGGGGGCAGCCGATGAGCGACCTCCACGACCTCCTCCTGGCGCGGGTGGACGAGCTGGTGCCGGAGCTCCTCCCCGGGGCGCGGCGGGTGGGCGACGAGTGGCGGGCGGGCTCCGTCCAGGGCGAGCGGGGGAACAGCCTCGCCGTGGACCGCAGGAAGGGCCTCTGGATCGACCACGACCCCTCCGCCCCCGAGCCCCGGCAGGGAAACCTCCTCACCCTGATCCAGGCGGCGAAGGGCCTCTCCCCGGAGGAGGCCCGGCGCTGGGCCCGGGAGTGGCTCGGCCTCCCTGGAAGCCCCCTCCGCTCCTCGGGAAGGCGGGCTGGCGGTGGTTCCGGCTTTGCCCCCAGGGGCTCCGGGCTCCGGGCGCCTGGGGGCTTAGGTCCTCAGGCTCTTGAGTCCTCAGGTACCCCGGAACCCGGCGCGGACCCCTTCGACAACCCCCGCTTCCGGGACCTCCTCTCCCCCAAGGGCGAGGACGGGGCCCCCCTGGCCCCGGCCTCCGAGGAGGTCCTGAAGCGGCTGGTCTCCCGCCTCCTCCGCGCCCCGGAGGCGATGGCCTACCTGGAGCGGCGCGGCCTGGACGCCCGGGCGGTCCGCCGCTTCTACCTCGGCCTGGACGACACCGCCCGGGCCACCGCCGCCCTGGCCTACCCGGTGATCGGCCCGGACGGGTCCCCCGTCCGCCGCCACCTCTACTACGAGATCCCCGGCCTCACCCAGGGGGCGCCGGGCAAGGGGTGGGGGAAGGGGCGGCCCACCAGCTACTGGGCCGTCCCCCCCTTCGAGGGCCCCTCCCCCCGCCGCCGGCTCTTCGTCTGCGAGGGGGCCAAGGACGGCTGGGTCCTGTGGTTTCGCCTCCACGGCCAGCCCTGGGCCCAGGACCTCGCCGTGTTGACCTCCACCCACGGCTCCGCCGTCCCCGAGGCCTGGAAGGACCCCCTGTTCTGGGCCCCCTGGGACGAGGTGTACCTGGGGCAGGACGCGGACCCCGCCGGGGAGGAGACGGCCCGGAAGGTGGCCGAGCTCGCGGGCAGGCCCGTGCGCCGGGCGCGCGTCCCCGAGGGGATGGGCAAGGACTGGACCGACTACTTTCTCGCCGGGGGGACGCCCGAGGGCTTCCGCCTCCTCTTGGAAGGGGCCGAGGTCTGGGAGCCGGAGGCCTCCGGGGGCGGGATCCAGCTCCCCGACCCCGTGGACGTCAACCGAGCCTTCGTGGGGGGACACCTCTACGTCCCGGTGCGGATCCTGGAGAACCGGGGGGAGGAGGGGGCCCGCTACCGCACCGTGGTGGTCCGCTCCGACGGGGCCGTCCTGGGCTGGGGCTACCTTCCCGCCCCGCCCGGCACCCCCCCGGAGGACCGGGTCCTCGCCCTGGACGACGGCACCATCATCCGCAGGCCCCCCAGGGCCCCCGTGAACGCCTCCTGGAGCGCCGAGGCCATCAACCGCTTCCTGGAGGCCCGCAGGGCGGGCAGGAGCGCCATGACCGTGGCCCCCCGGGACCTTCCCCGGCTCATCGAGCGCCACCTCCGCCAGGTGGTCCTCCCCGGGGAGGACGGCTACGTCCTCGCGGCCCTCGGGGTGATGACCTCCTACGTGCAGGCGGTCTTCGACGCCGTGCCCCTCTTCCTGGTGGTGGGCCCGCCGGGCTCGGGGAAGACGGAGTTCGCCCGGCTCATGGCCGAGCTCGGGGCCAACGGGACGGTGGTCACGGGCCAGACCTCCGCCGCCACCGCCGCCCGGATCATCGACGAGACCGGGGGCCTGGTGGCCTTCGACGACTTGGAGGAGGTGCGCCACCGCTCGGGGAGCGCGGAGGCCTCCCAGCTGGAGCAGTTCCTCAAGGTCTCCTACAAGAAGGAGACCGCCCTCAAGAGCTGGACGGACACCAAGGGCATGCGGGTCCTCACCCTCAACTTCTTCGGCGTCAAGGTGATCACCAACACCCAGGGGACGGGGGACATCCTGGGGAGCAGGATGCTCGTGATCCGCACCGCCCGCCTCCGGGACCTGGCGAAGGGGAAGCGGCCCGAGGGCCTCTCCCCGGAGGTCCTGCGGGAGCTCCGGGACAACCTCTACGTCTGGGCCATGGAGAACGCCGGGGCCCTCCACGCCCTCTACCGGGAGCGCTTCGCCGGGGAGGGGGAGCGCCTGGAGGAGATCGCCGCCCCCTTGCGGACCATCGCCCACCACCTCGGGGACGAGGAGCTCGTCGCCCGCCTGGAGGAGGCCCTGAGGCGGCAGGAGGGCCGCCTGGAGGACGCCCTCTCGGACGCGGACGTCCTGGAGACGGCCCTCAAGGAGGTGATCCGCCAGGGGTACAGGACCCACGTGGCCCTGGTCCACGTGGTCTTCGAGGCCCGGAGGCTGGTGGGGGACGACTGGGGCCGGGAGCGGACCGTGGACATCCCCAGGTGGCGGGACCCCAAGTGGGTGGGGCAGATCGCCCGCAACTACGGGTGGGCCGCCCCGGAGGGCGCCGTGAGGCCCAGGCTCTGGGACAGGCAGTTCCGCGTCATGCGCCTGGAGCCCACCTTCGTGGAGCGGGTGGTGCGGGAGTTCATGGAGAGGGGCGTCCCCCTGGAGCCCCCCAGGCAACCCCTGGCCTTCTGCCTGGACACCCCGTGCACGGAGTGCGCTTACCTCCACTTCTGCGACCTCAAGGGGGAGAAGGAGGCCTGGGTCAAGAAGTACGGGGAGGCCCGCCTGAAGCAGCGCAGGCGCCAGCTCGAAGAGGAGTTCCGGGCCGTGATAGGTCCCCACCTGGACCTCGTGGAGGGAGGCCCGGGCGAAGGGGAAGGCGGAGGACCGGAGGGCCGCCCGCTCAAGGGCCTGAGCGCTCAGGTGCTCAGGAGCCTAGGCGCTCAGGAACCTGAGGACCTGGAGGACGGGGCGCTGGAAGGCCCCGGGGGTCGATGAGGAGGTGAGGGAAGTGATCCTGGCGGTGACGGGCTTCAAGGGGGGCGTGGGCAAAACTACCACCGCGGTGCACCTGGCCTGCTTCCTGGCGGAGCGGGGCCCCACCCTCCTGGTGGACGGGGACCCCAACCGCTCCGCCACCGGGTGGGACAGGCGGGGAGGCCTCCCGGTGCGGGTGGTGGACGAGCGGGTGGCCGCCCGCCACGCCCGGGACCACGCCCACGTGGTCATAGACACCCAGGCCCGCCCCACGGAGGAAGACCTCCGGGCCCTGGCCGAAGGGGTGGACCTCCTGGTCCTGCCCACCTCCCCCGACGCCCTGGCCCTGGAGGCCCTCCTCGCCACCCTGGAGGCCCTCCGGGGCTCGGGGGCCCGCTACCGGGTCCTCCTGACCCTGGTACCCCCTCCCCCGAGCCGGGACGGGGAGGAGGCCCGGGCCCTCCTGGAGGAGGCGGGGGTCCCCCTCTTCCAGGCCTGGGTGCGGCGGGCCGCGGCCTTCCCCAAGGCGGCCCTCCTCGGGGTGCCCGTGTACCGGGTGCCGGACCCGAGGGCCAGGCTCGCCTGGGGGGACTACGTGCGGGTGGGGGAGGAGGTCCTGAGGGAGGTGGAGAGGTGAGCAAGTTCGCCAAGCTCCTCAAGGAGGTGAAGGGGGAGGAGGCCGCCCCCGAGGGGCGGGCCCGAGGAAAGAGCCGACGGGAGGACTACGTGGCCATGAAGGTTTACGTGCCTAAGGAGCTCCACCGCAAGCTCAAGCTCAAGGCGGTGGAGGAGGGGAGGGAGATCTCGGAGCTGGTGGAGGAGGTGCTGAGGAAGCTTCTTCTGTAGGAAGGAAAGGTTCCTGTAGTAAAGGGCTGCCTCAAATTCCTTCGTGTGCTACTTGATCTGGACCCTCGGGATGTGAAAAAAGAGGGGGTGCCATGCGGCAAGATCGTGAGCACCCCCTTTACCATCTTGACGCAGAGACCCTTCTGGTGGCTACCTACATCTGGGTTGATGACGAGCTCAAGGCTTTGCAGGCCCAGGGGTTCAAACTCCCCC
>NZ_JBWGQW010000063.1:0-7054 GCF_056332225.1 Thermus sp.
GAGCTCCTGACCCTCGCCATCTTTCTCTTCCTCCAGGGCCAGGACCTCGCCAAAGGCTACCTGGCCGCCAAGACCACCCTCAAGGCCTACTTCCCTTCCCTCCCCCACCTCTCTCGCTTCTACCGGGTCCTTCAAAAGGCCCAGAGGTTGCTGGCTCACCTGGCCATAAGGCTTTCCGGGGGAAAAGGCCTTTTGCAAGTGGTGGACCTCAAACCCATCCCCCTGGCCCACGGCCACCGGATCCACGGTCTGGACCTCCCTGAGGCCGCTGTGGGGGTAGGTCCTTTGGGGGCCTTCGGCGGCTACGTTCTCATGCCGGTGATGAACGAGCGCGGCCTCTTTTTTCGTTGGGCCATTCTCCCCGGGAATGCCCGGGAGACCTGGGGGAGGGAGCTTTTGGGGGATCTGCCCGCGGTCTTGGGGGACAGGGGTTTTCGCTGGGTCCAGGGGGTCAAGACCCCGCCCTACCGGGTTCGGGGAGGGAAGGTGGTGGAGACGGGGTGGAAGAGGTGGATGGGGAAGGTTCGCAACTGGATAGAAACACGGTTCAGCGTGATGGTGCGGTCTTTGGGGCTTCACAGGATAGAGGCCAGGTCCTACTGGGGGTTGGTAGCCCGGGTGAACCTCATCCTGCTCGTTCACAACCTCATACGTAGCCGGGTGCTTCTCAGGATGGCCGGGGTGGAGCTATGAGGTAGCACACGAAGGAATAGAGAACGTCCACAAGCGCTTCGGCAAGCTGGAGGCCCTAAAAGGGGTGAGCCTGGAGCTTAGGGCCGGGGAGATCCTGGGCCTCCTTGGGCCCAACGGGGCGGGGAAGACCACCCTCATCAAGATCGTCCTCGGCCTCCTTCTCCCCGACGGGGGCGAGGTGGTTCTGGGGGAGGGGAAGGGGAGGCGGAGGCCCCAGGGCCACGAGTTCGGCGTCCTCCTGGAGGGAAGCCGCAACCTCTACGTCAACCTGAGCCTCCTGGTGAACGCCCTCTACTTCGGGGGCATCCGGGGGCTTTCCCCCAAGGAGGTGCGGCCCCGGTTTGAGGCCTGGCTGGAGCGCTTTGGCCTAAGGGACCGCCTCCACGCGCCCCTCGCCTCCCTCTCCCGGGGGATGCAGCAGAAGGCCGCCCTCGCCCTGGCCCTCGCCCTCAAGCCCCGCTTCCTCCTCCTGGACGAGCCCACCCTGGGCCTAGACCCCGTGAGCCGGAGGGAGTTTGAGGGGATTCTCCTGGAGCTCAAGGAGGAGGGGTGGGGGATCCTCCTCACCTCCCACGACCTGGACGGGGTGGAGCGGGTGAGCGACCGGGTGGCCTTCCTCCAAAAGGGAGAGGCGCTGAAGGAGGGCCCCACCCGGGTCCTCCTCCGGGAGTGGGCCGGGGAGGGGTACCGGGTGCGCCTCGCCGAGCCCAAGGCGGAGGCCCTCCAGAAGGCCCTGGGCCCCGGCTGGAGCGCGGAAGGCCCCGAGGTCCTCTTCTTTCTTGGGCCGTGGGAAGCCCTGAAGGAGGCCTTAGGGGCTTTCCCCGTGGAGGTCCTCGAGGTCTCCCGGGGAACGCCGAGCCTCGAGGCCCTCTTCCTCCACCTCTTCAAGGACCCCTCCCCCCGGGCATAAAGTTGCGCTACCCTATCCCCATGCGCCTCCACCCCCGCACCCAAGCGGCCAAGGAGAGCATCTTCCCCAGGATGAGCCAGCTCGCCCAGCGCCTGGGCGCGGTGAACCTGGGCCAGGGGTTTCCCTCCAACCCCCCGCCCCCCTTCCTCCTGGAGGCGGTGCGGCGCGCCCTGGGCCGCCATGACCAGTACGCCCCCCCGGCGGGGCTTCCCGCGCTAAGGGAGGCCCTGGCCGAGGAGTTTTCCGTGGAGCCCGAGGCCGTGGTGGTCACCTCCGGGGCCACGGAGGCCCTTTACGTCCTCCTGCAAAGCCTCGCGGGCCCGGGGGACGAGGTGGTGGTCCTGGAGCCCTTCTTTGACGTCTACCTGCCGGACGCCTTTTTGGCGGGAGCGGAGGCCCGCCTGGTGCGCCTCGCCCTCGGCGAGGGGGGCTTTTTCCTGGACCTCGCCGCGCTGGAGGGGGCCCTCACCCCGAGGACCCGGGTCCTCCTCCTCAACACCCCCATGAACCCCACGGGCCTCGTCTTCAAGGAGGCGGAGCTGAAGGCCATCGCCGAGCTTGCCCGGAGGCGCGACCTCTTCCTCGTTTCCGACGAGGTCTACGACGAGCTCTACTACGGGGAAAGGCCCAGGCGCCTTAGGGAGTTCGCCCCCGAGCGCACCTTCACCGTGGGGAGCGCGGGGAAGCGCCTCGAGGCCACGGGCTACCGGGTGGGCTGGATCGTGGGGCCGAAGGAGTTCATGCCCCTCCTCGCGGGGATGCGCCAGTGGACGAGCTTCTCCGCCCCCACGCCCCTCCAGGCCGGGGTGGCGGAGGCCCTAAGGGTGGCGAGGCGCGAGGGCTTCTACGAGGCCCTGCGGGAAAGCTACCGGAAAAGGCGGGACCTCCTCGCCGGGGGGCTTGGGGCCCTGGGGCTTCGGGTCTACGTCCCTGAGGGCACCTACTTCCTCATGGCCGAGCTTCCCGGGTGGGACGCCTTCCGGCTCGTGGAGGCGGCCCGGGTGGCCCTCATCCCCGCCTCGGCCTTCTACCGGGAAGACCCTCCAAGGGACCTCTTCCGCTTCGCCTTCTGCAAGAGCGAGGAGGAGCTTTCCCTCGCCCTAAAGCGCCTGGCCCCCGTGGTAAACTCCCCCCGTGAAGCCGAAGGTGGCGCGGTATCTGGATAAAGGGGAGTTCCCCCTAAGGGAGGAAGAGGCCCTAAGGCTCTACCGGGCCATGCGCCGGGCCCGGCTTTTTGACGAGAAGGCCCTCACCCTCCAGCGCCAGGGGAGGCTCGGGGTCTACGCCCCCTTCATGGGCCAGGAGGCGGCCCAGGTGGGGGTGGCCCTGGCCCTCGGGGAGGGGGACTGGGTGGTGCCGAGCTACCGGGAAAGCGCCCTGCTCCTCGCCCGGGGGCTTCCCATCCACACCCTGATCCTCTACTGGCGGGCCCACCCTAGGGGCTGGCGCTTCCCCGAGGGGGTGCGGGCGGTGAACCCCTACATCCCCATCGCCACCCAGATCCCCCAGGCGGTGGGGCTCGCCCTGGCCGGGCGGTACCGGGGGGAGGACTGGGTGGTGGCCACCTCCATCGGGGACGGCGGCACCAGCGAGGGGGACTTCCACGAGGGCCTGAACTTCGCCGCGGTCTTCGGCGCCCCCGTGGTCTTCCTGGTGCAGAACAACGGCTACGCCATCAGCGTCCCCCGGGAGCGGCAGATGCGGGTGGACTTCATCGCCCGGCGGGCCGAGGGGTACGGGATGCCGGGGGTGGTGGTGGACGGGAACGACGCCTTCGCCGTGTACCTCGAGGCCAAAAAAGCGGTGGAACGGGCGAGGAAAGGGGAAGGCCCCACCCTCCTCGAGGCCCTCACCTACCGCCTCGCCCCCCACACCACCTCCGACGACCCCTCCCGCTACCGCACCAAGGAGGAGGAGGAGGCCTGGCGGGCCAAAGACCCCATCCTCCGCCTCAGGAAGGCCCTGGAGGAGCGGGGCCTTTGGGACGAGGAGGCGGAAAGGGCGCTCCTTCTTGAGCTTGAGGAGGAGTTCCAAAGGGAGCTCGCCCTGGCCGACCAGGCCCCCGAGCCCCGCCCCGAGGAGATCGTGGAGCACGTCTACAAGGAGATGGGCCCCGACCAGAGGAGGGCCTGGGAAGCCTTAAGGCGGGGCCTCCACGTGGAGGAGGTGGGCTGATGCCCGTCCTCAACCTGGTCCAAGCCCTGAATGAGGCCCTGGACCTGGCCCTTTCCCGGGACGAGCGGGTCCTGGTCTTCGGGGAGGACGTGGGGAGGCTCGGGGGGGTCTTCCGGGTCACGGAGGGCCTGCAGGCGAAGCACGGGGAAAGGCGGGTCTTTGACACCCCCTTGGCGGAAAGCGGCATCCTGGGCCTCGCCATCGGCCTCGCCATGGGGGGGATGCGCCCCGTGGCCGAGATCCAGTTCGCGGGCTTTCTCTACCCCGCCCTGGACCAGATCCTCTCCCACCTCGGCCGCTGGCGGCACCGCTCCCGGGGGCGGGTGGGGCTTCCCGTGGTGGTGCGGGCCCCCTACGGCGGGGGCGTCCACACCCCGGAGCAGCACGCCGACTCCCCCGAGGCCATCCTCGCCCACACCCCGGGGGTCAAGGTGGTGATCCCCTCAAGCCCAGAAAGGGCCAAGGGGCTTCTCCTTTCCGCCATAGAGGACGAGGACCCCGTGTTCTTCCTCGAGGCCATCAAGCTCTACCGGGGCTCGAGGGCCGAGGTGCCCGAGGGCTACTACACCCTCCCCCTGGGGAAGGCCCGCATCCTCAAGGAGGGGAAGGCCGCCACCTTGATCGGCTACGGGGGCATGGTGGAGGTGATGCTGGAGGCGGCGGAGGTGGCCCGGAAGGAGGGGGTGGAGGTGACGGTGGTGGACCTGGAGACCCTGGTCCCCCTGGACGAGGAGACCCTCCTCGAGGCCGTGCGGGAGACGGGCCGGGCCATCGTGGTCTACGAGGCCATGCGCACCGGGGGCTTCGGGGCCGAGATCGCCGCCCGCATCGCCGAGGGGGCCATAGACCACCTCCAGGCCCCGGTGCTCCGGGTGGCGGGCTACGACGCCCCTTACCCGCCCTTCAGCGCCATTGAGCACCTCTACCGGCCAAACGCCAAAAGGGTCCTCGCCGCCCTGAGAAAGGCGCTAACCTATTAGGAAGGAGGCCCCATGGTCAAGGCCCGCCTTAAGGCCGAGGAGTTCTTCGCCCTGCCCCTAAAGCGGGGGGAGCTTGTGGACGGGGAGGTCCGGGAAGAGATGCCGCCCAAGCCGGAGCACGGGAGGATCGCTTTGCGCATCGGGTACCACCTGATGCGTTGGCTGGAGGAGACGGGGCTCGGCGTGGCCGGGGTGGAGGGGGGGTTTATCCTGAGGCGGGACCCCGACCGGGTGCGGAGCCCCGACGTCTGGTTCCTCTCCCACGAAAGGCTCAAGGAGGTGGCCCGGGAAGGCTTCTACGAGGGGGCGCCGGACCTCGCCGTGGAGGTGGTCTCCCCGGGGGAGGAGGCGGAGGGGGTCTTGGCCAAGGTCCTGGACTACCTGGGGGCGGGGGCCAAGGCGGTGTGGCTGGTCTACCCGGAGCTCCAGGCGGTGGAGGTCTACGGGCGGGGAGGGGAGGGGAGGCTTTTGAGGCCCGGGGAGGTCCTGGAAGGGGGGGAGGCCCTTCCCGGCTTCCGCCTGCCCCTAAAGGACCTCTTCGGGGCCTAAGCCCCCCTCCGGCGTTGGCTCAGGCGGGGGCCAGAAAAGGGGGCTCAAGGCGCGGGCCCTTAGGGTCTCTTCCCACTTTTCCCGGCCAAAACCCGCTAGAGTGGGGGGCATGGAGCGGCCCATCTCCGAGGCCTACTTCCAGGAGGCGAAGCGGCACATCCCGGGCGGGGTGAGTAGCCCGGTAAGGGCCTTCAAGGCCGTGGGGGGCACCCCGCCCTTCCTGGTGCGGGGCGAGGGAGCCTATGTGTGGGACGCGGACGGAAACCGCTACCTGGACTACGTGATGAGCTGGGGGCCCCTGATCCTGGGCCACGCCCACCCCAAGGTCCTCGCCCGGGTGCGGGAGGCCCTGGAACGGGGCCTCACCTTCGGGGCGCCAAGCCCCCTCGAGGTGGCCCTCGCCAAGAAGGTGAAGCGGGCCTACCCCTTTGTGGACCTGGTGCGCTTCGTGAACTCGGGGACCGAGGCCACCATGTCGGCCCTCCGCCTCGCCCGGGGGTACACGAATCGGCCCTACATCGTCAAGTTCCGGGGGAACTACCACGGCCACGCGGACGGCCTCCTGGTGGAGGCGGGCTCGGGGGCCCTCACCCTGGGGGTGCCCTCCTCCGCCGGGGTCCCAGAGGAGTACGCCAGGCTCACCCTGGTCCTGGAGTACAACGACCCCGAGGGCCTGCGGGAGGTGCTGAAGAGGCGGGGGGAGGAGATCGCCGCCATCATCTTTGAGCCCGTGGTGGGGAACGCCGGGGTCCTCGCGCCCACCCCGGAGTTCCTGAAGGCCCTTCACGAGGCCCGGGAGTTTGGCGTCCTCCTCATCGCCGACGAGGTGATGACGGGCTTCCGCCTGGCCTTCGGGGGGGCCACGGAGCTTTTTGGCCTCAGGCCCGACCTCGTCACCTTGGGGAAGATCCTGGGCGGGGGGCTTCCCGCCGCGGCCTACGGGGGGAGGCGGGAGATCATGGAGAAGGTGGCCCCCCTGGGCCCGGTCTACCAGGCGGGGACGCTTTCCGGTAACCCTCTCGCCATGGCGGCGGGGCTCGCCACCCTGGAGATTTTGGAGGAGAATCCCGGCTACTACCGCTACCTCGAGGACCTGGGGGCCCGGCTGGAAGGGGGCCTAAAGGAGGTCCTCTCGGAAAAGGGCCTCCCCCACGCGGTGAACCGGGTGGGCTCCATGATCACCGTCTTCTTCACGGAAGGCCCCGTGCTCACCTTCCAGGACGCCAGGCGCACGGATACGGGGCTCTTCAAGCGCTTCTTCCACGGCCTCCTGGACCGGGGGATCTATTGGCCCCCTTCCAACTTTGAGGCGGCCTTCCTCTCCGTGGCCCACGGGGAGGAGGACGTGGAAAAGACCCTCGAGGCCCTGAGGAAAGCCTTGTAGAATTGAGAGGGATGCGCTACACGGTCGTCTTACGCCCCGACCCGGAGACCCCAGGGGTGTGGCTTGCTGAGGTGCCCGCCCTGCCCTGGTGCGCCACCTTCGGCCACTCCCCGGAAGAGGCCCTGCAAAACGCCAAGGACGCCTTGGAGGCCGCCTTAGAGGCTTTGGAAGCCTTGGGGGAGGCCCCGCCTCCCGATGTGACCGTGGCCCAGATTTCCCTGGATGCCGCCTAAGACCTCCGAGGTGGCCCGTAAGCTGGAGCGGCTGGGCTTTAAGCCGCTTCCCCGGAGGGGTAAGGGAGGACACAGGGTGTACGTCCACCCGGACGGCCGGAAGGTGGTGCTGCCCATGCACTCCGGCGAG
>NZ_JBWGQW010000064.1:0-7031 GCF_056332225.1 Thermus sp.
GAGGAGGCCATAGGCCACGAGGGCCGCTAGGGGAAAGTACTCTAGACGAAGGCCTGGGAGCTCAATCCTCATAGGCGATCTCTCCGCTCGCTGCCTGGTCCGCCAGGCGCAACAGGGCTTCCAGGTAGGCGAGGCCCCAGGGAGTGTACTGGAGAAGAAGCTTCAGGAAGCCCTCGGCGTAGCCCGAGGCCAGGCGCTCTAGCCCATGGCGGGTCTTCAGCCGGAGCCCCTCCACCTCCACCTCCTCCCGGTCCTCCCCCTGGGGAGGCTGGGGGAAGGGACGGGCGTGGCCGTGATGGGTGGCCACCAGGTGGCGGACCTGGGGGGCTGCCTGGAGGCTCGCCGCCCCTACCAGCTCGTGGCGCTGGCCCGGGGGGTAGCCCGCCTTCTGCCGCATGGCCCCCACCTCCCTCGGGCCCATGCGGGTTCCGCTCTTGGCCAAGGGGCCCGGAGGAAGCCCCTCCTCCGCGGGAGCGGTGAGGCGGAGCCAGGCCTGGAAGCGGGGGTCCAGCTTGCCCAGGTCGTGCTTCCGGGCGGCCTCCTCCATGTCGGGAGAGAGGTTTTCCTCCAGACCCAGGCGCCGCAGAAAGCCCCGGAGGACTCCGGCCACCTTCTCCTGGTGCTCCTCCAAGCCCTCGGGAGCGGCACTTCCCAGAGAAGGGGTCTCCCCCTGGAGGCGAAGGGCGAGGCCCTGGTAGTTGGGGTGGGCGAGGAGGCGTGCCCTCCCCAGGCTCCCAAGGGCCGCCCCGTAGGCGGCCTCCCACTCGGGCTCCACCTTGCTCCGGAGATCCTCCAGGAGGGCCCTCACGGCTTGGCGGAGCCAGCGGTCTAGGTCGTCCCCCTTTGGAGGGGGCACCCCTAGGAGGGAGGCGGTCGCCCGCGCGGCCTCCAGGGCCTCCAAGGGATCCTCCTTGCGGTTCAAGGCCACCTCCTTCAGCCCCTCCAGGGCCCTTTGCAGCCGCTCCCGCTCCGCTTCCGTCCGGGCCTCCTCCCTGAGGGCGTCCCACAGGACCTCCGGGTGGAGGCGCAGGACCCTGGGGGGCGACGCCCCTGGAGGGCGGGCCTCGGCCACGTCGCGCGCGGGTTCCCTAGCCTTGGGGTTCCAGCCGTAGGCGTCTAGCCCTCCAAGGCCCGCGGGCACGAGGAGGGTGTCCCCGGGGCGGACCCCCTTGGCTCCGACCGGCTCCCAGCCCTCCTCTCCCAGGCGCAGAACCCGGACCTCTCGGGTGCCCTCTTCCTCTCCCTCGCCCTCCCCCTCCAGATCGGAGGCCTCGGCCCGCACCCCCTCCAAGAAGGCCAGGGCGGTGGGGTAGGGAAGGGGAAGGAGCTCGTAGGTAGAGGGAAGGGGGAAGAAGTCGCCAAGCTCGGAGGGCCATTGGGCGAGGAGTTCTTCGCTCAGGTCCTTGCGAAAGGCCAAGTAGACCTCCGGGCGTTCGGGCTCCACCCCGTGGAGGAGGGGCTCGGCTTGGAGGGCCTCCACGTGGGGGTCGGTGAGGGCGTAGAGGTCCAGGAGGTCAGGGGGAACGGGAAGATCCTCCCGGAAGGCCCCCCAGGCTCCCCTTTCAGGAGGAAAGCGGCCTAGGTTTCCCCTGAGGGCCGCGATGCCGAGGTCGCCCACCTTCTCCCAGGCCTCTAGCCAGGCCCAGGCGGCCTGGAGGGAGTCCCGGGGATAGGGGTAGGGCGGGGCATCCTCCGCGAAGAAGATGGCCACGGGGGCCTCCTGCCTCAGGCCCCGCCTCCCGGCCCGCCCCAGGCGCTGGAAGAGGGCGGCAAGGGGAGCGAGTTCCGTGACCAGGGCGCTAAAGTCCAGGTCCGCCCCCACCTCGAGGGCCTGCGTGGCCACCACGTAGGCCACCTCCCCCTGGTCCAGGCGCTTCTGCAGGTCCTCCCCAAGGAGGCGGTCCCGATCAAAGGGGCGGATCCGCCCGGTGAGGAGGAGGGCCCCTTCCCCCGCAAGCTCCTGGAAGACCGCCCGGGCCGTGCCCACCCGGTTGGCGAAGACCACCACGGGGCCTTCCGCTCGCTGCCGCAAGGCGCGGGCCTCCTGGGCCATCCTCTCGGCCAGCTCCTTCGCCCTCACCTTGTGGAGGGCAAAGGGCTTCCGAACGCCCCAGCGCTCGGCAAGGCGCTTTTCGTCCGCCTCCGCGGGGTCCAGGCGGCAGCGGATCCCGGGAAGGGGCTCCGGCGTGGCGGTGAGGGCCACCACCCGGAGGGAGGGGCGGCCGAGGAGCGCCTCCACCCCCTCGAGGCGGCGCTCCAGGGTCCTCAGGGTGGCGAAAGCCGGCCCCTCGAGGTGGGCCTCGTCCAGGAGGAAGAGGCTGTCCACGCCGAGAAGCCCGGCTTCCACCGGCCAGGCCCGGGGAGACAGGCCGTAGCCCCGGAAAAGGAGGCGGCTTCCCACCTGGTCCAGGGTGGAGAGGACCACCGTGGGGGCGGCGGGGTCGGGGATGGGGTGGCGGGGGAGGGGAAGCCCCCCGCGGAGCTTCACCACGCGGAGGGGAACCCCCCCGCCCAGGTCCCGGAGCGCCTGGGCCACCTCGGCGAGGGGCCGGTCTTCCGGGGGGGCCTTTTGCAGGCGCTCCGCCAACCGGCGCGCCCGGGCCTCCGCCTGGTCCACCACCACCCGGCGGTTCACCACGTAGACCACCCGGCGGTGGGCCTTGGGGTTCACCGCCATGAGGAAGACGGCCACGTCCAGGGCTGCGGTCTTACCGCTTCCCGTGGGGAGGGCCACCACCTCGGGCCACTTCCCCTTAAGGGCCCGCTCCAGCAGGGCCTCCTGCCAAGGGTAGGGGTCGTACCCCCAGAGGGACCGGAAGAAGGCGCGGAAGCGCTCCTTCACCCTTCCACCTCCTCGGGAAGGAGGAGCCCCAGGCCGAGCCCCCTCCCCAGGCCCAGGACCAGGGGGCCACGCACGGGCTCGGGGAACTCCAGGGCGAGGTGGGCAACCCGGGAGGCGCCCAAGGAGGGGGGGAGGTAGGGGAGGACCTCCCACACCCCCGGGGCTCCCTTCAAGAAGGGGTAGGGGCCGGCGCGGAAGCCTGCAGGCGGGGGAAGGCCCAACCCCCCCAGCATGGCCTTCAGGGACTCCTCAGGGTCGCCCCGCCCTTCCCAGACCACGGGGGTCGCGCTGCGCCAGCGCCGGGCGGGCCCAAGCCAACGCCTGAGGTCCAGGGAGGCCCGGGGCCTGGGCAGGTCCTCGGGGAGGAGAAGGGCCACGCGGAGAAAGCCCAGGGGCACCTCCTGGCCCAGGGAGGCGAGAAGGGCCTGCCAGGCCCGCTCTCGCCCTTCAGGGGGCAGGCCTGGGGGAAAGGCCAGGGTGACCCCCATCACCCGGCCGTCCGCCTGGGGGAAGCCCAGGAAAGGCAGAGGCAGGAGGAGGGCCTCCGAAGGCAGCCCCGCGCGCAGGCGGTGGGCCAGGGGGGGCCACAGGGCCAGGGGCGGGGCGGGGGCCAGGGCTAGGACCCGGCCCGGCTCCACGAGGAAGGGAGCGGGCTCCTCCCTGGAGCCCTCCCGGACGTAGCCCACGGTCCGCATGGGGAGGGGCTCCCAGGGCCTGGCGGTGGGGAAGGCCCTCTCCCCCTCCGGGAGCCTCTCGGGCAGGGCGTAGAGGCGGCGGTGGCGGTTCCTAAGGGCCTCGAGGTAGCCGGGGTACCAGACCCCAAGGCGCCTCCCCCCCTCCTCCGGGACCCACAGGGGGCCTTGGCCACCCTCCTCGGTCAGGCGCACGAGGACGGGGTTCCGGGTGTTCCCCAGGCGGCCCACCCGCCTCAGGAGGCGCTCCAGGGCCGGGGCCAGAGAAGGGGGAGGGGGCTCGGCCAGGTGGAAGCGCACCACGGGCTCCCCCAGGAAGGGGGCCTCCACCAGGTCCTTGGGCACGCGGTGGCGTTCCGCCGGGGTGTAGTCCTCCGGCTCCCCTTTCGGAACGTGGTTCACGGGCACGTAGGCCCGGTGCCGGGAGAGGGGTCCGAGCTCCGGGGCGGAGATCCTAGGAGGAGGGGTTTGCTCCAGCCAGCGGAGGAACTTCTCCTCCTCCGGGTCCTCCCCCGCCGTCCCCCAGGCGTGCACCAGGGCGGCGAAGAGGCGACCTGGGTCCGGGGGCCAGGAGGGCGCCACGCCCCGTCCGCTCAGCCGGAGGGCCCCCTGGAGGTACCGGACCTCGAGGACCACCTACCCCTCCTTCCGCCTGCCCCTGGCCCTCTTCCGCTTGGTATCGGCCCGGAGCTCGTGCTGGCCCTCGTAGATCTCCTTCAGGGCCGGGAGAGGGGTAAGGACCAGCTCCTCCCCCGTCCAGCGCCACCCCTCGGGCAGCTCCTCGAGGAGGGCCTTGATCCCACCGATGAGCTCCTCCTTCGAGGGCAAGGAAAACTCCTCTTCCCCTGGGAAGGCCCTGAGCGCCACCCTTCCCACCCGGAGGGCCGTCCCCGAGCGGAGGTGGAGCACCCCCCGCTCCAAAAGGCTGGCCAGACCCAGAAGACCGAGGAGGACCAGGACCCCTTGGGCGGGCTCGGGGAGCCGCCTCTGCTCCAGGGGGATCCGGGTGCAGAGGAAGTCCATGACCCCCTCTTGGACGGAGACGTCCAGGTCCTGGAGGGTCGGGGGCACGTTGCCGAACCCGAGGGTGGAAAGCGCATTCGTTTTGCCCCTGGCCTTCCCCTTCCCCTCATTCTCGCCTTCCTTATCGTCCTTATCGTTCTTGAGGATCCCCAGTGTCCTAGCTCTCTCTTTGTAGGCCTCCGTCAACATGGCATCCCCAGGGATGCCCAAGGGATCCTTGCGGCTCCCGGGCCGGGGTACGCGCTTGGGCCCAAGGCCCAGGACCTCGGCCAGGACGGCCCGCTCGATCCTGGGGGCCAGCCTGGCCCCAATGCCCGCCTGGGCGTGGGAGTTCCAGCTGCCGAAAAGCAAGCTGTTGGGACTCCATCGGAAAAGGGTTTGGGGGTCCCCCAAGGCGAGCTTTTTACCGAGATCGGTTAGGAAGAACTCCTGGCCCGACCATTGCGAGTCGCGCACCGCCGCATCGTAGACCCGGTGGGGGAGCTGCCAGATGCTGTAGGCCGCATCGCCCAAGTCCACCCGGATGTCGTTCAGGCCGAGCTCGGCCCTAAGGGCGTAGAGGGCCTCCTCCATGCGGTTGGCCATGGAAGCGGGGCTGTCCAGGATCACCGTGTCCTGGGGTGCTCCGAGGTAGCGGTGTCCTAGGGCGAGGAGGGGCTCTAGCTTGCCGCCCTCCTCCTTGGCGAAGACGGCAGGCCGGATGCGGGAGGAAAGGGGCTCAAGGGGGATCCTGGCTTGAAGGACCCAGGCGCTCCGAAGTTTCTCCAAGCTCATAGCTCTGACCTCCTCAGTGGCACCTTCGAAGTGATCCAAGGGCGAATGTACTGGGGCGGCGTGTTGGGGTCAAGGCGTGGCCCTTGACAAGTGGGCAGTAAAGGGTTGCCCACGACCTCGAGGGCCCAACCGCGGCCCAATGCCCTTCCTCAGGGCTTTTAAGGCAGAGATGCTGGCTTCCCGGCATCGAGGGCATCTCCCTTCTCATTCTAGCAACTTCCAGACTAACAGACAACCAGACTTACAGAGTTTGTAACTCTGTAAGTCTGTTATTCACAGAGTCTGTAACTTACAGAGTACGGATGTTCCAAACTTACAGGCTTCCAGAGTTACAGAGTTACGGAGTGCGGGCACGGGGGTGGCCCTGGTCAGCCCCGAAGGGGCTACCTTGTAAGCGGCCATTCTGAATGCCCTGGGCTTTGTCTCTTCCCCCCTCTACCTCTTCGGCCACTATTGGGAAGGCAAGCCCACGGAGTGGCTCCTGGGGGAGGGCATCACCCCAGAGCTTCTCAACGAACGACGACCGCATGGGCCGCAGGCTGGGCAGCCTCTACCAGGCGGGGTGAAGGAGCTCTTCCTGGAGGTGGCCAAGTTCAACGAAGCTACCTTGAGGGCGCGCCAGGCCTTCTCCTTCCAGGTACGGGCCCCGCATGAGGACGCCAAACCCCCCAGCGCTTGAGCTCCCGGTGTTTCTGAATTTCCGATATGCTGAAACCGTGAGGATCCTTATCTCCCTTTCCAAGCGGGGGCAGGTCACCCTCCCCATGGAAGTCCGCCGCGCCCTCGGGCTAAAGCCAGGGGACCCCCTGGTGGTGCGGGTAGAGGAGGGGCGGGTCGTCCTCGAGCCGGCGGTGGTGCTACCCGTGGAGATTTACACGGAGCAGAGGCTCCACGAGTTCGCCGAGAACGCCCGCGTTTCCCAAGAGGAGCTGGATGCCTTCCGCCAAGCCTGGGGCCTCTAGAAAGGCGCTCATCTTCCTGGACGCCAACATTCTTTTCTCGGCCAGCCTAGGAGGAGAGGTGTTTGAGGTCATCTGGCAGGGGGCGAGAAAGAAGCGCTACCGGCTGGCCACGAGCCCCTACTGCCTTCTAGAGGCCCGAAAAAACCTCCTCCGGAAACGCCCCGAGGCCCTTCGCAAGCTGGAAGACAAGCTCGAGGCAGTGACCCTGGTGCCGGAGGCCGAGGGCGCCCCCTGGATGGAGTCCTTGGTACCCGAGAAGGATCTTCCCGTTCTGGCGGCCGCCGTGGCTGCGGGCGCCTCCGTCCTCCTCACGGGCGATACACGCCACTTCAAGCCCCTGATGCTCCGCCAAGACCTACCCCTAAAGGTCCCAACACCGCGCGAGTTCATCCTCACCTTCCGGCCCGAAAACTAGAGGAGCCGGAAGCTCCTGCCTGAAGCGAAGCCCACCCGAATCTCCCCCCCGCGGTACCTCAGCCTAGTGGCTCAAGCGGGGTCGTCACACAGGCGGATGGGCTCCACGCGCCGCACCACCAGGCGCCGCGTCTTGAGGCGCACCTCCCCTTCCGCGTAGACCCCGCTCCCCAAGCTGAGGCCCTCCAGGAGGCTCAAGGGGGCCCAGAGGGTGAGGGTGAAGGGCTCCTTGAGGCGTCCCCCGGGGTTGGGCCGCACCAAGAGGCCGAACCTCCCCTCCTCCCGGTCCACGAAGGCCACCCGGCCCTGGGCCCGGAAGCGGGG